>NZ_JBEXTX010000053.1:0-51364 GCF_040614175.1 Amycolatopsis sp. NPDC006131 | reverse complement strand
CGAGCAACCCGCCGCTCTCCACGGTCGGCCAGATCGCCGCCACCACCCGCGTCGCACCGAGGATCGCCCGCAGCGCCGACACCCCGGCGTTCAGCCCCCGCGACGGTCATCGCGGTGTGGTGGCTGTTGTAGCCGGTGGCGAACGCCGACGACAGGCCGCGCACGAACCCTGGCCACGGCTGCGACGCGGCGACACCCAACCGGCGGTAGGGGTTCGCTTCGCCGCGGGCCACGTTCGTCGCGGCGGACACGAGCCCGGAGCAGTCGAACCCGACCGGGCCGACACCACCCCAAATGTAGGGTTTCCCCTTCTGTTGGTTGAGGAACCCGACCACCCGTGCTGTGACGGCGTTGAGCTGGGACCCGGTGTTGGCGACGATCCCGCCTTGGGCGTAGCCGGGCAGGTACCCGGCGGCTTGCATGGCTTCGCCTTCGCCGGCGCGGAGGGCGTCGAGGAACGGCCGCACCTTCTTCGTGATCGCCGCGGGGATCACGTATTCACCGTTGGACAAGCGGGCCTGGATGGAGTCGCTGGTGCTCGATCCCGGGCCGGACACGTAGCCGCCGGTGGCGAACGGCACCCCGACCGGCGCGACCGGCCGGTTCAACGCGAACTGCGCGTTCAGGCTGTTCCACGCTGCGATCAGCCCGGCGTTGATGGGGCCGTGCAGCACCGCCCGGATCGGGTCCGCCGCTGCGGCCCACACCCTGCCGTACTGGGTGACAGCCCATTCGGCGGTGAACGACATCGCGTCGCGCACACCGGCGAGACCGGTGTTGAGGGAGTTGAACGCGCCGATCTGCGCGTTGGTCGACCCCCACACGCTGTTCTGCATCCCGAGCCACGCCGCCGTGACCCCACCGTGCAACGCCCACGTCGATGCGAGCAGGGTGTTGTTCGCGTTCGGCATGAACTGCGACAGGTGCAGCTCCAGCGCCGCGAGGGACGGGATGAGCTGCGAGTCCTGCATGACCGCTTGCGCCAACAACGCTGGGACGAGCGTGCCGTTGACCATTCCCGATAGGGCTGCTGCCGCCTCGGTCAACGCCTTGACCTGCTCGGTCGGTTCGGTCAGGTCGGGGATGGTGAACGTGACCCCACCCGGCGCGGCCACAGCCGCGCCGGACGTGCTCGCGGTGGCTGTCCCGCCGTCGGCGAACCCGACCAGTCCACCTGTGGCGTACCGGTTCGCGTTGATCGCTTCCAGCAGCGGCAGGAACTTCGCCGTCGCTTTCGCGTTGATCACGTACTCGCCGTTGGACAGCCACGACAGGATCGAGTCCGAGGTGCCCGTGCCGGGACCGGCGATCAACCCGCCGGCCGCGTTGTGCAGCGGCAGAGGAGGTGCTCCCGGCACCTGCGCCGGGGGCGGCGCAGTCAGGAACTTCTGGTAGTTGTTCCACCAATCCGCGTACGCGCCGGACACCTTCCACACGCTCGCGGCGAGGTCGTCCACCCGCTTCTTTGTGTCGTCCGCGTTGGTCGGGAAGGTGAGGGTTTTCCCGTCCGGCAGCATGATGATGCTGTTCCCGAGCCCGTCGGTTGAGACGCGAGCGCCGAACGCGGCGACGTCGCTGTCCTTCAGCCCGTTCACCATCGTTTGCAGCGCAGGCGGCAACGTGCCCCCAGCCTGCTGGGACAGAATCGCCAACTGCCGGTTGATCGCTTCCGTCTGCGCCGCGGTCTGGATCGACGGGGGCAGACCAGCGGTCTGCGCATCCGACAACTGGGTCGCCGCGGTGATCGTCCCCAACATGGCTTGTTCAAGCTGGTTCTGCGCCTGCTGGGCCTGCAAACTCCCCGCGCCGTACTGACGCACCGCTGCATCAAGGTTCTGTTGCGCGGTCTGAACCTGCAACATCGCCGAGTTGTACGACACCACCCCGTTGGCCTGATCCAGCATGGCTTGACGCTGGTCACGGATCTTCTCCGTGTGCGTCTTGGTGGCCTGCTCAGCTTCCCACTGCCGGTCCTTGAGGTTGCGAACCTCGTTGGCGTAGATGCTGGTCGCCAACCTCGCCTGTTCCGACTGCGGACCATAGGTGTTGATGGCCCGGTTCATGTCGTTCTGGGCACGGGTGACGTCGGTCTGCTTGCGCTCCAGCGGGTCCATCGCCCGATACAGGTCCATCGCCTTGGCGCGGACCTCTTCCAGCGTGTCGCGGAAGAAGAACCCCGCCGGGCCCCCGTTGGACCAACCGTCGGTGAGCTGGTAGGTCTTGTCCGCCGCTTCCTGCGCCGCGTTGCCGCCTTGCAGGTACTTGGTGGCGAGGTCGTCCAGGCTCGGGGCGAACGAGGAGAACGCTGCCTGCCCGGCGGCGAGCGCGACCCCCACGAGGGGGATGTACTTCGCCGCGGACACCGCCGCGCTGCCAACCTTCCCCAGCGTGCCGGAGAAGCGGTTCGTCGTCCCGTCCGCGGCGTTCGCCGCAGCCCCGACACCGCCGATCGCCTGGCCGAGTTTCGACCCTTCGATCCGCTTCGCCACCCCAGCGGGGTTCAGTGCCGTGAACGCCGACGCGACACCGTTCGCCGCCCCACTGAGGAGCTTGAGCGCCAACACCCCCGCGATCACGTTCCCGCCGAGACCGCCCAGGAAACTGGTGAACGGTTGAATCACCGTGTTGGCCAGTTGGAGAGCGTCCGCGAGGATCGACAGACCATTGGTAAGGGCAGGAAGCCCCGCGGCGGTGAGTTGCAGGAACGTGTCAAGCAAGTCCGAGAACGTCTGCTCGAAATTCGTCGCGTTCTGCGCGTACGCGCCGGCGAACTGCCCGAACAGGGTCCCGAGCCCCCCGGACACGTCCTTGGTGATCGTGCCCAACCCCTCAAGGAGGCGGGACACCCCCGCCACGTGAGGCTGGAGCCCGTCGTAGTAGGCGCTGACCGAGTCGAACAGGTCGGACACGAGCCGTGCCGTCGAGCCTGCGAGTTGGGAGTTCTCGGCCCCGAACCTGACAAGCCGTTCGGTGACCCGCAGCATGCCGTCACCGAACGCCTCAACCACGGGGGCCGCGTTCTTGAACGTGGCTTCCAGGTTGCCCTGGAACAGGGGGTTCCGGTTCAGCTCGGCAGCCTTGAACCCGAGGTCTGAGATTTCCCGCCCGATGGTGGTGATCCCGCGCGTAGCAGGGCTCTCGATCGACGCCAGCGACGACAGGAAGTCGGTCAACCCGGGCAGGGTCGCGGTCTGGGTAGCCTTCTGGAACCGGTCCCACGCAGTGCCCATGGACAGGATCTGGTTGACGAACTGCTGCCCGACGGGGGACAGCTTCGCCATGGCCTCGGCGAACTTGTCGGTGTCTTTCGTCGCCGACGCCGCCGACGCGCCGGCGCGGGCCTGCGCATCCGCGACCCCTTGAAGGGCGCGGGCGACCTGGATCGAGGCGTCTTCTTGCGCGGCGGCGGCGTCCTGCTGTGTGCGGGACAGGTCGAGCTGCGCCTTCTGGAGCGCTTCCTGTGCGGACTGAACCCGCAGGTTCGCCGTCCGTTCCGCTTCACGCGCGGATACAACCTGCTCCGACCCGTCCACACCGGCGGCCTGGGCGGCGTTGAGGTCCTCGACGTTGCGGGTCTGATCGCGCGCCAGGTCCGAAAGCCGTTCCTGCGCCTGCGCCACCTCCAGTGCCGCCTCGCGGCGGTCCAAGTCAGCGCGGGCAGCTTCCTTTGTCACGTCGGCCAGGTGCTGCTGCGCCTGCGCCACGTTCAGCGCCGCGACCTCACGGTCCAGGTCGGTGGAGGAGGCGTCGTTGGTGACCTTCTCCAGCCGTTCCCGCGCTTGAGCCAACGCCAACTCGGCGTCACGCCGGTCCAACGCCGACGCGGTCCCGGAGTTGTTGACGTCGTCCAGGTTCTGCTGGGCGCGCGCCAACGCGATCGACGCTTCCTCTTGGGAGAGGGCGTAGTCGTCGACCGCTTCCTGCAAGTCCTGCAAGTCCCGCAGCGCCTGCTGGCGAGCACGGTGGATGGCCTGCTCCGCCCGCACCGCCTCGCGCTGCGCTTCGGCCACGTCCCGTTCTGCGGAGACCACGTTGGCCTGCGCATCCGAGATCTGCCGGGCAGACTGCTCCGCGACCCGGGCGGCGTTCCGGCGCGCGTCGTCCACCGCCTGCTGCGCGTTGCGCATCGCGATGGCCTGCGACAGGAACTGCGACGCGCTCGACCCCGCCGACTGCGCGGCCTCGTTCTGCTCGTCCTTGTACGCCGACAAGGCTTTCGCGACCCCAACAGCCGAACCGCCGATTGCGCCCAGCCCGCCGGATACCCCAGCGAGCAGCGACGGCAACGCCGAAGCGCCGACACCGATAGCGACGAACACACCAGCCGCCATCGCCTGCAACCGGGAGATGCTGGCCTGCGCCGACGACGTGTCCGCACCCACCCGGATCGTGGTGGACCGGTTGCGCTGCAACTCCCGCAACTGGGACTCGACGAGCCCCTTGTCCAGGTTCACACCGACCTTGACATCCGCGCCAGCACGGGCCGCGGCGGCCTTCACCTTCGCAGCAAGACCGGTGTCGTCGAAGACACCCTTCAGTTTGATGTCGGAGCGGGAGGTGTTGATGAACTTCCGCAGGTCGGTTCTCGCGGCTGCACCGTCGAACTTGCCGGTGATACGGACCTGCGAGTTCACCCCGGCAAGCGCTTTGGTGATCTGCGACTTCGCCGACGACGTGAAGTTCCGAGACAGAACCGGGGTGATCTCCGCTGACAGAACGTATTCAGCCACCAGAGATCACCCCGTGTTCAGTTGTCGCCCAGCACGATGTAGTCGGGTTCCTCGGGCTTGCTGCCCTCTGCGGAGTGCGCGCGGAGATAGTTGAAGTTCAGCCGCCACAGCGCGTTGAGAACACCGACGTGGATTTGGTCGTAGAAGCTGTTCTTCACTTCGCCCGCGAGGCCGCGTATGCCGAGCGCTGAGTCGGCGGGGAGGTGGCGGATCCACACGATCACCTGCCGCCGGGTGATCGTCCTCGGAGACGTGAAAAGCCCCCGGACATCGACGTGGAGGTACCGGCGTAGGTCGTACTCCAGCGCGCCGAGAGCTTCGTTGTCGTGGAGGATGCGGACCAGCCGTGCTATTCCCCCGGCTCGGTCCCTGCCGCCGCCGAAGCCGCCGCGATCCACGCGTTGATGTCCTTCAGCTTCCGCGGCTTCTTCCGCCGCCGGCCGGGGCGCTCCGGGTCGGGTTCGGTCTTGAACCGCTCGTACGCCACCTCGCCCATCAGCAGGCGCGCGAAGTCCCAGGGGCGGGCTTCCGCCTCGAACACGTCGAGGTCCCATTCATCCATGGGTTCGATGAGGTAGAACTCGCCGTCGAACTCGAACCGCACACCCGTGCCGTCGACTTCAGCCACCACCGCTTCGACAGCGGCCGGTTCCGGCGGCTCCAGATGCGGGGGTGCGGCGGCGAGACGTTCCTCGCGGCGCTTCGCGACCTCTTCCGGCAGGTCGAAGATCTCCGACTTGCTCTTGAGGACGTCCGCGGGGACGCCCCAGTCGTAGTCGACGCTCATCGCTGTCACTCCGTCGCGGTGGACTCGGCGAAGCTGTTGCCGCACACGAGGATGTCGTAGGGGGTGGGGGCGACGGAGGCGTCGGGCAGCTCACCGGAGATGGACAGGGGAACGTTCATGCCGCCCGCGCCCTTCTGCGCCGCGAGCTCCACGTCACCGGTGTTGAGGCCCTTGTACAACACGATGATCATGTCGGCGGCGTTGGACTCCCACAGCCACTGCATCCGCACTTCCTGGCCGGGCAGGGGCGGGGCCAGGCGGGCGAAGCTCGACGCGGTGGGGGTGCCGGAAACCTGCGAGGTGGCCGCGTTCAACGCGACCCGCAGGTTGGTGAGGTTCACCGTCTTCAGCTCGACTTCGAGGCCGCAGGTCTGGCCGGTGACGACGGTGGCGTGCGGGTAGTAGTACTCCGCCGACTCGTCGGTGTCGGTGTCGCTGCTGGAGGTGAACCGGGTGCCTTCGGTGGTGATCCCGACCGGCAGCCACGCGCTCGCGCCGGGCACCTGGGTGGCGGTGGTGCCCTGCACGAACGCTCCGCCCGTCACCTGCGGGGTGTAGTTGGAGGTGATGGTTCCGAGGGGCGCGACCCACAGTTTCCCGGCACCGTAGCGGCGGCGTTCCATCTTCGCGCTGGGAACGATGTTGACCATCGAGAATGCTCCTTCAGGAAGGGTTGATCACATAGGTGAAAGCCAGGACCATTCGTGATCTGGCTAGTTCCGCCGGGTCGTCCGGTATCGGGACGGGCCCGGTGAACACGGAGACATCCGCGAGGCGCACCGGGTAGAAACCGGCTTTCACAGCGAACTCGCCGAGTCCGCTGCCGTCGAAGGTCGTGTCCACCACGGTTTCGGCGATGCTGGACACGAGGTTGTAGTCGAGTCGCGCGCCCCACACGTCGACTTGGAGGTGGGGGTTGCGTTCGGGGCTGTAGATGTCCTGGGGACTGGTCACGTGTGTGACTTGCAGGTACGTGGGTTTGGTCCACGTTGTGATGTCGGGGAGTTTGGTGTCGGCGTCGGTGACGTAGTCGCCCTGCATCAACGGGAGCCGGCGCAGCCACGCGACCCCGACCATTTCGGGGGTGGGTGTGTTCACCTGCGCCTGCCGCGGGCTTGGAACTTCCGGCGCAGCGACACCCTGATGAGGGCGGGCAGCAGCCACGGCCGGGCGTGCATGCGGGAGGTGCCGAACTCCAGCCAGTACGGGACTTTTTTGCCCTCTTCGGCGTGCCCGTTGTTCCCGACCGTGAGCTTGCCGGTGAGGTTGTCCACTTCGGTGAAGGTGGAGCGTTCGGTGATGCCGGTGCGGTTGTGCCAGGGGTGGATGAGCATTTCCCGTTCGATCTCGTGGCCGAGTTCGAACATCTGCGGCAACACCGCGCGGATCGCGCCTCGTTTGGCTTGGGGGGTTTCGCGGATCGTGACTCGCACCCGCCACCACCCCCAATCAGGGCTATGCGCCCCAGGTGTCGCCCCAGTCGCGGGCACGGGTCTCGTAGGTCCACTGGCGGGCCATGTCCAGGCCCGCGGCGACACGCTCGGCGTGGAAAACAGGGTCGGTGAGGAGGCGGTGCAGCTGGTCGAACCACTGCCCCGGCCGGGAGGCGAGGAGACAGCCGTCGAGGCCTGCCATGGCCCGGTATTCCGGTGTCGGTGACGCCACCGCCGGGACCCCAGCGGCGCTGTACTCCAGCCCTTTCAACCAGCTTTTGGCGGCGTTGAAGCGGGACGGTTCGAGGGGCACGATCCCGGCGTCGAACTCGACCAGGACGCTCGGGAGCGTGCGCAGGGACACCGTGCCGAGGGTGACGAAGTCCGGTGCGGGCGGGTTCCACGCGAGTGTGGCCGTCACCCGGTGGGCGTCGGTCTCGGGGCCGACGAACGCGAACGCCGCGTCCGTCGCACGTAGCGCCCTCGCCACACCGTCGCCGCATTGCTGCAAGTCGTTGGGGTGTGCTGCGAGGGACCCGACCCACCCGACCCACGGTTGCCGTTCCCCACGCCCGACACGCTGCTGGCCGATGGTGGCTTCGGGGACGCAGTTGCGCACCACGACACCGTGGCCGTGGCTATAGAGGCCGATGAGGGCGAAGGTGGAGCAGGTCACCACACTGGCTGCGCGGCAGGCGCGGTGCAGCGGTTCAGTGGTGAACTTCCCAGCGATGCCGTGGTTCGCTGGTAGCCAGTCGAACGCGTCGTCCACGTCCACGATCACCCGGCGGCCTTCGCGCCGCCACTTCTCGATCTGGTCGGCGATCCACGCGAGGATGGGCCGGTTCGTCACCACCGTATCCGCCGTGACATGCTCCGCCCGTTCCACGACGCGTACGCCGAGAACACGGGCGGGTTCGAGGAGCCGGTAGAACGCGGACGGATCAGGGGTGTGGCACCACACCTCGACCGTCACGCGATCACCCCATGCCCGTACACCCGCACCGACGCCGCGTCGGTGTCGACCACGGCTTTCACCGTGACTTCGACCGTGGCGGGGTTGTCGTTCACAGCTGTGACCACCACACCACCGCGTGGTTCCGTCCAGCACGTGTAGCTGGTGTCCGTGAACGGCTCCGGCCAGGCGAGGACAACAGTCACCGTGTCCCCGGCGAGCATGTCGCCGAGGTCCTGCGCGGTGTGCTGGAACCGGGGTGCGGAGATGATCGGTTCGCACTGGTCATCCCCAGACAACGGGACTGCGGAGACGGTGAGCTTCGCCGGCGCACCCGCCGGGTCCCGTTCGAGGCGCAGGTAGGCACCGGCGGTGCCGTTGCACGAGTACTGGCCCTTGCCCGGAACCACGTAGGCGAGGGACCACATGGGCCCGTCCCACGTGAACTCCAGCACCACCGCCCCGACCGTGGGGTCATTCAGCACCGCAGCCACATCGGCTTGTGTCGTGTTCGCGGTGACGGGGAGGTCGACGTAGGTGCGGTCTTTCAACCGGTATGCCGCCACGTCATGCCCTCCCCGTGCCCTGGGTTGTGACCCGTTCCAGGTCGAGCACCGTGTCCGGCACCCTGCCCACCGCGACGGGGCTGGTGACGTTGGTGACGCGGAACCACTCGCCGCGTTTGGGGTCGTGGACCCGGTCCCCGATACGCACATCCACCGTGGACTGCACCCGCCCGTAGTGTTGGCGGACCACACGGGGGCTGTTGGTGGTGGGGTCCCACACGCGGGACTTGACCTCTTCGATGTTCGCCAACACCCCGGCAGCCACCCGGGCCGCTGGCGTGTTGTCTTCGATGGGGTCGCCGAACTCGGATTCGGTGGTGCCGCGGTAGAGGTCGACGGTGCGGTTCGCGAGCGCATACACCGCTGTCACACCTCCACGGGTTTCCACTCCGACCAGCCCGGTTCGTCGTCCTCCGGGTCTTCCACATCCACACTGTCGTTGGCGAGGGGGACGGCGAGGCCGCGGGACCGCAGCCACGACACCCGGGTTAGCGCCCACCGCGCGTTCCCCGACAGCCGCAAGGCTTGTGGGGCGTACTGGGTGGCCGACGACGCGGACCCGTCCGCGGTGATTTCCAGGCGTTGCGCCCAGTCCGGCTGCGACGGAAGCCACGCCGCCTGATACGCGACAGCCTTCCGCAGCCACGCCAGGTCGCGGGTGCCCATGCGTTCGGAGTCTTCGAACATGCGACCGCAGGCGATCTCGATGTGGGACTGCGCCTGAAGGATGGTCGGGTCGTCGACCTCGACTGCGGTCAGGTCGAGCACGTCCTGTTCCTGCGCCCACGCATCAACCACAGGTCACCACCAACTTGGGCTTAGAACTTGGGGTGCGGGAGACCGCGTGGCCTCCCGCACCCCAAGTGGTCAAACGACAGTGCTCGGAGCAACACCGCAGACAAGCTTCCGGATCGCCTCGGTGGCGTCAGCAGCCGACGTGAACGGTCCAGCGGCGAGCGTCTTGCTGTTCACGTTCTCGGGCCGAATCCACCAGTTGCTACCGATCTGCACCGGGTACAGCCCGGCGATCTCGTCGCTGTTGACGTAGCTTCCCTCGTTGGTCGCCCACCAGGTCACGGCGGTCAGCCGATCTCGAGGATCGCTGCCGCGCCCGGAGCGCCGAACGCGACACCCTTGCGGGCGCGGAACCGCAGCTTGTTCACGTCGTTGTCGAACCCGGTGCCCTCGGTCGAGTCCTGCCACCCCACCTGCAACCCGTAGCGGTCACCGCGGCGCAGCAGGTTCCGGTTACCCATCACCAGCAACGGGTTACCCGTCGGGTTGTCCGTGCCCGCCGCGCTCGTGCGCAGACCCATGGACCACTGGAACGGGAACCCGAACAGCGACATGCCGGTGAGGTTCGCGTTGCCGACGGCACCACCAGCACCACCCGACGAGGACTCGACGAAGATGGGGCGGCCGGTGGAGTCCTTGATACCGCGCAGGACCTGAGCGAAGAACGGGTGCGCGCCGATCACCATCGACGACGGGTCGAACCAGTTCGACTGCTCCAGCTTCCCGAGCGTCTGCGACAGCAGGTCGTAGGTGACGACCCCGCCGGAACCGGTCTTCACGATGTTCGAGTTGGCGGTGTAGCCGGTGAGAGCATCGGCCTGGGTGAGGGTGTAGTACAGGCTGTCGAACAACCACCCGTGGGTGGCCTTCGCCGCCGTCACACCGATCGCCGCGTTGTCCAGAAGCCGCGAATACGTGTCCGCGGCCTCCAGCGTCTTGGTGTCGATGATGTCCTGCGGCGAGTCCTCGATGTCCTCTTCGTCGATCTCGACGATCCCACCGATCTTGTCGACCCGCATCGTGATGGAGTCGTTCGCGTGGGTCTGCCGACCGAACGCGTCACCCTTCCCGACCCGGCCCAGCGACACACCACCGGCGCGGGGGATGTCCTTGGTGCGGGTAGTCATCGGGACAGCGTTGAACTGGTTCTCGACGAAGCTGTTGTTGCGGATGCGGAGGATGACGTTGGGGTCGGAGTCGACCGGGATCCAGCCTGCTCCGGTGAAAGTGTCGCTGTTGGCGTTCGCCATGGCAGCAGCACTCCTTCCTGAAATGGGGGAATGGGCGTGTAGCTGTGCCGTCATCCCTCACGGGCATGCGGCTAGATCCCGCAGCCCAAGAGCAGGCGTGCGGGGGTGTTACTGGTTGCGTTTCGCGGCGAGGACTCGTTCACCGATGGTTCGCGGCGTGTCGGCGGGTTCCTGGCCGCGGACGGGGACGCGAGGGACGCGGGGCTTCTCCGGCTCCGGAACCGGCTCGGGTTCGGGCTGTTTGAAGAACTCCGGGTACTCGGCCTTCAGGGTCTTCACCTGATCGTCCAGCCCGGTCACGTCGTCCCCATCGACCTCGATCTTGTCCAGGTCCAGGAACTTCGTGAGCGCCGCGATCCGCTCCGGTCGGGCCTCAGCCGCCAGCAGCGCGACCTTGGCCTCTGCCTTCACGATGCGGGGCTTGTGCTCCAGGCGTGCGGCGTCGACAGCTTCGCGGACCTTGCGTTCCTGCTCGGTCTCGTTCTGCCGCTCCAACTCTTCGAGCTTCTTCCGACGCGCGGCGGACTCGCTGTTGACTTCCTTCAGCTTCCGCTGCACCGCTTCCCACTCGTCCTTCGACGGGGGCTTCCACGAGTCCTTCGGAGGGGCCGGTTTCGGGGGCTCCGGGACTGGGGCCGTCTGGGGCTCGGGGGCCGGTGCGGGGTCGGCGGCGGGCACATCGATGTCCGGCGTCGGCGCGGGGGTCGGGTCGTTAGGGGTGGGGTCGTCAGCCATCTCGGCTTCACTCCAAAAGGGGGCGGTGCGTCACACCCCATCTCGGGGCGGGCACAGGCGAAACGCTCCCCATCTCGGGGAGCGGTGGTGAAGCCCGGGACCCACGTGGACCCCCGGGCAGGGGGTGGTGCTGCTACCGCCCGGTACGGCGGCGTATCGACGCACGCAACGTGCGCCTAGCCCGCTCCACGACATGGCCGGGTACCGTCCGGCCGCGTCGTGAGCGGGAGCGTGTAGCCACCAGCGTCAATAGCTGGCTGGCGGGGGTGGGTTGGAACGCCGGTTCGGTCGGTACAGCGTTCGGGTTCAGGAACCGCGCGGACGCCTCGTGACGGAGCCGCGTGGGCAGGTCGTCCGGGCCGGGTGGGCGGCGTGCACGCCAGATCCCCAAGCGGCAGCGACAGTGGTTGTGCGCGGGCGGCACGCGGAGGGGGATCTTCTCGCCCGCCGCGTTCAACCTGTACGGGGCAGGGCCGCGGGCACCGAACCCGCGCATCCGGAACACACCGTCCGGGCCGGGGAACGTGCCAGCGGCGGAGGCGCACCAACGGCACGCATCCGCCTCGGCCACCCAAAACACCCTCGCGCCTACGGCTGTGGCGGCGGCGAGAATGCCCTCGTTCAACTGCTTTACCACCACGGCCTTCGCCGTCGCCTCCAGCAGCCGCGAAGCGGACTGGGCGGAGGCCATGGCTTCCATGACCTGGTGCAGGGTGGCTTCGTCCAGGTCATGCACCTGTTTCGCCGCGCGCTCGATGCGGTCGAGGGCCTCGCTGCGGCCCCACGACAACCGGGACCGTGTCGACCGGTCCACGGCTTTGCGGGCCTCGACCACCACCTGGTGCGGCACACCAGCGTGTTCGAGGTCGGCCAGCATCCGCTCCGCGCTGATGCGTTCAGGGTGCGTAAGCCACGCCGCCGGCACCTGGACACCGGTCTCGCGGAAGCCCTGCACCACGCCGAGGACCCGGGCCCGTCGCGCATGCTCCAACACGGCGGCGGTGTCCGGGGCGGGGAGACCACGAAGCTTCTGCTCCAACTGGCGGGTGAACCGGTCAAACACCGGGCCCGACTGCCTCGTCTGCACTACGCCGAACAGGACACCCCACTGGGCGGTGACCCACCGCAACACCGAAGAGACAGCCGTGGTAAGGGCACTAGCGGCGACGTACGCGGCGGCCAGTTCCAGCAGCAGTGCCGCCGCGTCGTGCTGCGCCACCATCGACTGGCTCGCCGTTGGCGTCGAAGGACTCGCCGGTTCGAGGGTCGAACTGGGTGGGCTCGGGCTCTGGTTCGGGTTCGGGCTGTTGGACGGGGTCGGGTTGGAACTCGGTGTCGTCACCAGTCTCGCCCCGAATCTCATCCACGATCATCTTGAACAGCGCGTTCACCGAGCCCTCTTCGAGCACATGCGCAGACTCAGCGGGCACGAGCGAGGAGATCGCGCCCGCGAGTTTCCCGACCAGTTCGATCTTCTGCGGGACGAGCGCTTCGCCGTCCTCAAGCCACTGATCCACGGTGTCGCCGTCGTAGCCCAAATCGTCCTTGAGCGTCTGTTCCGCCGGCACTCCAGCAGCTTGTTTCTGCTGCGCCAACGCGACCTTCTCGTCCTCGTCCACCGTCTGGATCGGGGCCCACGTGATCGTCAACGTGACATCCGGGAACCCGAGCAGTTTCAGCAGGTGGGTGTATAGGGCGTCCCAGGTGGCGTCGAACGACATCTTCCGCGCGTTCGTCTTCTTGTCCAACGGGGCGTTCGCCGTGCGCAGCGCCTTCCCCGAGGGGAAGTCACCGCCGTTCGGGAACAGGTACAGCGGCGTGGACGTGTTGTACGCGCCGCGATTCAGGTAGAACTGCTGCGGATCGGTCAGGTACTTCGGGTCGGCCGGGTCGAACTGGCCGAACCCCTTCACACCCTTCTGGTACCACAGCGACCCGGGTTCAGCGGAGAAGGTTGACTTCCCCTGCCCGTCCTTGAACTCGGTGCGTTTGCCGTCCTCGGAGACAGCGAAGTCGTCCTCGTCCATCGCCGCGGCCTCGGACGTGTCACCGTCCGGTTCCATCAACGCGTACCGAAGCGGGGTCGCGGTGTAGTCCACCCCGGCCATGTGCGCGATCGTCAGCTTGTTCAGCTTGTCCTGGGTCGGGTAGAACTTGAAGTGCTCCGGCACCCCATACTCACCCGGCAGGGTGGTGGTGAAGTGGAACACGGGGAACCCGAACTCGTGTTCCTCCTCTGCCGCTTCACCCTCAGCCTCGTACGGTTCGAAATCCTTGTCGGAGGTGGCGCGGCCACCGTCCTGCTTCGACACGTACCGCTCGATCCGCGCCGGACCGTCCTCGGTCTCAGGCGGGTAGTACAGGTTGACCCGGACCCGCTTGTCCTTCGCCCACCGCTGGATCGCCAGACGGGGTTTCATCGGGTTCTCGGGGTCGTACAGGACCCGCATGGTGCGCGGCGAGTGGTAGGTGACGTCGAAGTCCCCGGTGGCTTCACCGTTGGCGTCCGCGGCGGGCCACACCATCATGTAGGCGTCGCCGTACTCCAACGCCTTGCGCATCACGTGGGGGCGGACGAGCGGCATCTTGTTGCGCTCGTCCTGCGCCTCCAACGCCTCCGTGGCCTTGTCGTTGTCGGTGGTGATGGAGGTGATCTCCAGCTTGTCAGCCACCGCGGAAATGACCACGTCACCCAGCACGTCGGTGAAGCTGACCTGCTTGTTCTTCAAGATCCGCTTCAACCTGGGTGAGGCGAACACCTCGCTGATCGGGCCGTGCGCATACGCCTTCGCTTTCGCGTAGGCGGGGGTGGCGTCCTGCATGGACTTGAGGGCATCCCCAAGGTCAGACACGGGACCCCCTCAGGGTTTCTAGGCGTAGGCGATCGACTTCGGCTCGGACTTCGGGGGCTTACGGTCGTCCTTCAGGAACACGGTCACCCCGGTACCGGTGGCGTCGATCAGGTCGTCGAAACCCGCCAACGGAAACTTGATCATTTGGGCTTCGAGGGCCTGCAAGCGTTTCGCGTGCACCACCCGGCCACGCTGGTACTTGTTCAACAGCGACCCGGCGCGGACTTCCTTGTGCACCGTCTGGTGCACCGTCCGCACAGGTACCGGCAGCCCGTGCAGGATCGCTTTCCAGGTGTCCCCACCCTGGTTCGTTTCGACGATCACCCCACTGATATCGGGATACTCGTCGAGGATCGCCAACACCCGCGCCCGCAGGGCCTCGCCCGGCGGGATGCGCACCTGCCACGCGTCCCGGATCACACACAGATCCTCAGGACGCGAATAGCCGACAACGACGAGCGCGGTGTAGTCACTCTTCTCCTTCGCCGTGACAGCCGGGTCGATCGACAGAAGGCAGTGCGTGAGGGCCACATCGTCGCGGTACTTGAAGTCGGAGCCCTGCCAGAAGGCGGAATCCGCGGCCATCGGATCGTTGCGGTACTGGGACTGGAAGTCACGCGTGTGCCGCACCGTGTTGATCCACGACATCGGGTACCGCTCGGGCCACACGCTACGTTCGGTGCCGTCATCGGCGGTTTGGATGATGTCGTAGTAGCGGGGCACGAACCGTTTGTCGTCCACCCAGTCGGGGTACTGTTCGCCGCGCTGTTTCGCCGCGATGTCGTCGATGATCGCCCCGGGCATCGCGACCGTGCCGGCCAGTGTGACGGAGGCGAGGTTGTTCATCGGCAGGATCCCTGCCGTCATGGTCGCGAGTCGGGATTCCTTCATCGTCGGGCTGTAGTTGCCCTCGGTGCCTTCGATGTCGTCCAGCACCACGTGGTCGGGTCGTTTGGTGCCGACCTTCAACCCGAGGACGGCGGAGTCGATGCCGCGCGCGGCGAACACGAACCCGGACTTCGCGACGTACATGTTCTGCGAGTCCGCCACAGACGCACCGGTGGGGCGTTTCGCGGGCTTGCACAGGTCGGGAAAGTCGGCGCGGATAAGCTGGTTGTTCTCCAACTCCCGTTTGAACGTACCGAGGTGTTCCTCCGCCTGGGTGGCCGAGTTGGCGAACGCGGCGATGAACGAACGGTGCCCGTGGGCGGCGAGCCACATCGGGATGATCGTGAACCACCAGGTCGACTTGCCCAAGCCACGTGGCGCGATGATGGCGTCTCGCAGGTCGCCGGGTTCGAAGTCGCTGATGGGCCGTACGTAGCGGCGGGCGAGTTCTCCCCAGTGGATGTGCGCTTCGCTCAGCGACAGTTGGTTGTGGGTTTCCTCGGCCCGTAGGTGCCCGATGAGGTAGGTGATCCCGAACAACACCGGGTCCAGGCGGGTGAGGATGCGGCGGCCTTCGGGGTCGGCGAGGACCCGTTCGTCGATGGACGCGAGGTAGCGGTCGAGGTTGAAGGGCCGGGGGTAGTACGGCAGGGGCTCCACCTCGCACCCCCCGGGCATGCGAAAGCCCCACCACAAGGGGTGGGGCTAGTTCTCGCGACGTCAGTCTACACCGAGACAGTGATGCGCAACTACAACACGCCGATCACGCCGTGCGGCGACGCGGACGGCCACGGCACCAGCCCCTGCGGATTCACCCCACAGGTCCGCGCGCCCGGCGGATGGAACCAGACGGGTGGGTTCGGGCCGGGCTTGCCATCCAGGAAGAACGGCTCGAACACGATGTTCTTACCGCAGTTCACGCAGGTATCGACCGTGCTCATTCGTCCTCCTCGTTTGGGTTGAGCAACTGGCGGTGCACAGCGAGGTGCCAGCGCAACTCGTCCGCCGACTCCTTCACCACCCGGTTCCCCACCGTCTTCAGCTTCCCCGCCCGAATCAGGTCCTTGATCAGCTGGACCCGGACGTGAAGCTCATCCGCCAAGTCGTAGATGTGGATCGACTCCACCTTCGGTGACTCACTCAGTGAGGTCAACCTTCCCGAGCGCGCCCACAAGGTCCTCGCACGCTTCGTTCGCGGCAGCGATGGACGTGAAGTCGTCGCTTGCCACGGTCTCCTCGATGCCGTTCGCGTAGATCGCGTAGTGGCCCGGGTTTCCGAACGCTTCGACGACACGGAAGGCCGTCACGGCTGCGACGTTGACGTATGCCGATCCGCCATTGCTGCCATCGATGATCCGAACAAACTGAGTCATGAGTTCCCCCTACTGATGGTCACCAACGGTCCGGCTGGCCACTGGTGTTGCCCGGCACCCCCGGGGTTCCGTACCCGTGGTGTGTCCAGATGAACGTCTCTTCATGCACGTGGTGGAACCTCGCCCCGGCTTCGTACAGCGCAAGGTAGAAGCCGTGGTCGTCGTTCACCGCCCCTGTGGAGTCGGTGATGAACTTGAACCCACCGACCTTGCGCGCCCACTCCGTCTTCACCAGCGACGTGGTCTGAATGTGAGCCTTGCGCTTCAGGTACTCGGAGTCGAAGACAGGCCCGCCGCCCCAGTCGTGCGCGCGTGGTACCTGGTTGCCGGCGGCATCGAGGACGCGGGGCAGCGAGTAGACGACATCAGCGTCGTACTTGGCTGCCGCACCGCGAAGGGTCTCCAAGTGGTGCGCAAGGAACTGATCGTCGTCGTCCAGCCACGCCACCCACTCCGTGTCCACCTTCGCCAGAGCGCGGTTGCGGGTGGCGGCGGAACCGGTCCTATCGTGGTCGTACTCCACGACGATCGCCGCCGGTGGGAGCGTCTGTTGGCGGATCGACGTCAACGCCCGTCCGAGCATCTTGCCGCGGATCGGGATCGTCGGGACAACGACGGTGATGTCGTTCATCAGCTCCACCTGGTGGGTAGTCCGGATGTGTTACGGCCGTGGTGATGCCACGTCCACGTCACCACGGGGGCGTGGCGGAACACCCCACCTTCAGCGCGGCAGCGGAGGGTGAAGTTCCAGTCCTCACCGGGCCACTGGTCGTTCGCGTCGGGATGGTTCACGAACCCGACCGCTTGGGCGAGTTTGGTGCGCACAAGGGTGGTGATCGTGGTGTGGGCGGGTTGGGTGTCGTTCCACTGCTGGAAGCTTCCCGGTCCGAGCGGGGCGGGCCCGGGGACGGTTGAACCGTCGGGGTAGCCGATCCGGAACCGCGACCACACGTAGTCGGCGCTGTACTCGACAGCGGTGGCGTGGAGTGTTTCCAGGTGTGTCGGGTCGAAGGTGTCATCGTCGTCGAGGAACGCCACCCACCCGGTGTCGACCTTCATCAGCCCGCGGTGCCGGGTCACGGCTGCGCCTTCGTGGTTGCGGTCGACCTCCACCACGATCGCAGCCGCCGGCAGTGTTTGGAGCGTGACGGAGTGGATCGCGCGGCGCAACTGTTTCGCCCTCGGCGGGATCGAGGGGATCACCACCGTGATGTCGTCGGTCACGGCATCCTCCCCCATTTCGCCTGGAACGTCTTCGCGTCCCGCTCCGCCTGCGCCATCAACTCCGGGTCCGCATAGGTTTGCTCGTCCGGGTGCCGGTGATCCACCATGGTTGCCACGACAGCGACACCACCTGCGGCGCGCGCCTGGTATTCAAGGTCGTCGTCCCCGTACCACCACACCAGGGTTTCGTCAGCCCGTAGCTGGTGTTCACCGCGGAGCATGAACGCATACCCAGTGATCTTGTGCCACATGCGGGGGTAGGCCAGCGTAGCGGAGGAGGCGCGCATCTCCGTGGACATCGCCGACACCCACCCGGCGGGAACGATACAGTCGTCGTTGAGGACCACGATGTTCCACTCGGTGGCGTCGTGGTCCTGCTGGGCGAGGCGGTTGGCGCGGCGGATACCGAGGTTCCACCAACGGGAAATGTTGCGCGGCTGCCTGTCGTCGCGGATGTGCGGGGTGCCGGTGTCCGGGAGTGGGGTGGCGGCTCCGGTATCGACGAGGATCACCCGGTTCACCTGCGGCCGGATCGCCCCGACACACGCGTCGAGCGTGTCCCTACCCCTGGTGGGGATGACAGCGTAGGTGGGGATCACGGCTCGTCCACCCCAACCTCGGTCAGTGGTCCGAACTCTGCAAGCACGGAGGACCAACGGCCACGACGGTTGGTGTAGGGCACCCACCACAAGCCACCGTAGTACCACACATCTCCCCAGCGATCCCTCACGCGAAGCGCATCATCCGGTTCCGCGTCACCCTCGCTCCAGACGCGCATCTCGGTCACTTCCGCCCCCACGCGTAACAGTCGCCCGGGTTGGGGTTGAACACCACCTGGTACTCGGTAAACAGGTGGGCGAGTTCGTCGCCGATGTCTTCCCAGTCCACGTTGCCGTACCACTCGCCCGGTGCGGGATCCATGTCGCCACGTGCGCCGTGTGGGCGGCGACCGTTGGATGCGCAGGTGAGGACCAGAACCCCACCAGCGCGGAGGGCGGCGTGGGCGGTGGCGAGCACGGCCCGCCAGTTCTGCACGTGCTCCAACAGCTCGGTGCACACCACCACGTCGAACACGCGGTCCGGCTGCCAGGTGGTCGCATCGGCGACGATGTCCACACCTGGCCCCGGCTGGATGTCCAGGCCGGTCCATGTGGCGTTGGGGAGGAGATGGCGGGCGGTGCCGTTGATGTCCGCGCCACCCAGATCCAGCGCGTCCACGGGGGCGGTGGTGTCGAGGCCGGCGGCGTCGAGCATGCGGCGTGCGCCGTCCAGGGCCTCAACGTGCACCAGCGTCCTCCTGCCACACCGTCGAATGCGCCTCAGCCGCTGTTGCGCGGGCGGGGGCGTAGAAGTAGCACGCCAGGCTCTTGCGGCGGTGATCCCCGACGATCGGGTCAGGGTGGCCGTGCCACGAGCGGTCACTGGTGGCGAACAGGACGGTGCGGTTGAACTCCGGCACCACCTCAACCTCGCGGTGTTCCCCCAGCAGCAGGGTGCCGCCCCACTCCTTCCGCCAGCCGGGGTTGAGGAACACGAGCAGGTTGATGCGCCGTTCCAGGGCGGGGTTGGTGGGGTGGATGTTGAAGTCCACGTGCGACGCCAACCGTCCGCCTTCGGTGGTCATGTGCATGCCGCCACCGATGTCATCAGGTGTGAGCGGCGCGATCCCGGTGACCTGCTCCAGCAGGTCGGCGATCTCGGGGGTGCGCATCGTGTCGAACCACGCCCGGGTGCGGGTGCCCCACATGTTCGGGCCGCCGCACCGCTTCCCCCACTCCTTCGGATCGGGGTAGGTGATCCACCGCCCGTCGTCGGGTTCGGGGAACTCGGCCGCGACCTCTTCGAGCTGGCTGTTGTCCCAGATGTTGTCGAGCACGAGGTGCGGGAACGGCTTCGCGTTGCGGAACCGTTCGGCCCACTCGGCGATGGTGTCGTGGTCGGGGTTCACTGGTTGGGCTCCCACAGTCCGGTGAGGATCAGCACGATCAGGGCTTCGGTGAGGAACCGCAACTGGGCCTGCATCGGGGACACACCCCAGTCGCGGGACATGGCGTCGGTGAGGTGGTTCATGACTGGTATGCCTCCTCCCAGCGCCACGCGTTGGCTTCGATGGTGCGGGTGGAGGCCCACTCTCTGGCTTCCTTCCCCAACTGCTCCCGATCGGCGGGGGACTGGATCAAGTCGACGAGCGCCTGTTCCCACTCGCGGTGCGTCACCGCGGTCCGGGCCGGTGCGCCAGCCGCGACCGCGCGGGCATAGGGCCCGGTGTCCGACACGACCGCGGGAATCCCCAGCGCCGCGTACTCCAGCAGCTTCAAGTCCGACTTGCAGTTCGTGAACGTCGAGGGGCGCAGTGGGGCGATGCCGATGTGAAAGTCCACGTGTTGCAGGTACGCACCCACCCCGTGCACCCACCCGGTGAACCGTGTGCGGCCTTTGCGGCTCGCGACTCGGGCCGTGTAGTCGGCCCCCATGCAGTGGAACTCGGTGGCGGCTCCGAAGCGTTGCAGGACCCGTTTCAACGGTTTCGCGACTTCGCCGAAGTCGCGGTCATGCGTGGGGGAACCGGCCCACCCGATCGTCACCCGCTCGGTGTCCTGGTTCGGCATGGGCTGCTCGAGCATCCACTGCCGGATCATGTTCGGCAGCACCACCACGTTGCGGTTCCACTGGGCGACCAGATCGGCGAGCGGTTCTGTGGTGACGGTGACGAGGTCGGCGACGGTGATGTTGTCGATCAGGTTTTGGGCGACGGGGATGTCCCGCTCGAGGATCGTTCCGCCGGGGCCGCGGAGCAGGCCGAGGCTGTAGAAGTCGTAGGCGTCCCGGTTCGACGGGTCGACGTGCAGAAGGTCGTCGTCGATCTCGAACACCAACTTCGACTGGCCGGCGCGGGCCATTTCCTGCCACACCTTTGTGGGGCCGGGCATGCAGGTGCGTTGCGCCACCACCACATCACAGCCACCCTCACGCACCCACTGGGGCATTTGGTGGTCGACGGCGACGTGGTGGCCGCGGTTGGCGAGTTCGATCCCGGGCAGAACACACCGGTAGTGGGCGCACCCGCTTCGGTCCGCGATCCAGTAGAAGGTCTTCAACTTTTCCTCCATGGAGAAGGCCCCCACGCCCATGGAGGTAGACGTGGGGGCCTCGAACCCGCAGTGATCGAGCTGCGGGGGCGTTTAAAACTCAGGGTCGAAATGAACGCGAGCGGCGTTTGGCGTTACTTCTTCCGCCGTCCTTCGACGACCCGTTGCCCGATCGTCTTGTGACCCGAGTGCCCGGCCTTGAACGCTGCCCGCCCGGCCGGGGTGGCCATCAGGACGTTGGTGGCGAGACCTTCAGCCTGTTCCGGCGGCACACCGTGCTTGATCAGGAACCGGTACAGCGCGGTCCACGGGTGCGGTTTGCCGATGTACTCTTTCTGGCCCTCGCCGATCAGCCAGTCCCACAGCTGTTTGCCGTGAGGTGTGAGTGGCAGGCGTGACGGCATCGCTCACGTCCCGCTGGCGGATCGGCCACCGGCCAGCCGGTAGACAGGCTCGAAGTGCTCGGCGGTGAAGCCGTGCTCAGGGTAGGGCTTGGGACTGTTGTCGCGCCACCCGCGCGCACGCAACCAAGCGCGGTCGGCTTCGGTGAGCACTCTCGTCGCCTCCCGATATCGAGCGATGGCCTGCGGCTCCGCTTCGACAGACGCCTGCGATTTGCCGTGCGGTGGGGCGAAGAGGCGGGACAGCACGGGCTACTTCTTCGCGGTGGTCTTGCGCGCCGCAGGCTTGTCGTCGGCCTCGGTCACCACGTCCTTGTCCTCGCCCGTCGCCTTCGGGTCGGGCTTGATGTTCGCGTTGAGGGGGCCGCAGTGGCGACACACATCGACCTCGCCCTTCACCTCACCGTCGACCCAGTTCGGCTCGGACAGCAACAGGTAGTCGTGGCAGTTCGGGCACTCACGCGGGGAAGCGGGGTGGGTCATGGCAGGTCAGCTCCAAACGGGATCGGGTGCGGGTGGATGGCGAGTCAGGTGTGGATGACGCCGCCGGCGGCGAGCGCCGCGATGAAGAAGCAGGCGGCGGAAAGGGCGAAGCCGAGGATGCGGCCGGGGCGGGGTTCGACGGCGAGGGTGATCACACCGGCGAACAGACCGAGCGCGATCATCAGGTCGTACAGGTTCATGATCGTGGTTCCCTTCTTTCCGGCCGGTGGGGAATCGGCACGTGTCGGTCACAGATCCGCAGGTCAGCGCATGTTATGGTTGGGCATGACCGCGCGGCGTCCGTTGAACATGCTCATCAGCTGGGAAGCGCACCGGCTGATCGCGGAACTCGCGAAGCAGGAGACGAACGGGAACGTGTCCGAGATGGCCCGCAAGCTCATGTCCGAGGCGATCGCGGCACGTCGAGCGAAGGAGAAGCGATGACCGAGGTTCTACTACTCGTCGCCATCACGGTCGTGATCGCATCGTCCAGCTCGGCAGCGACGATCCTGCAAACGCGGAGACAACAGCGCCGCACAGATGCGATCTGGGCGGACCACCACCGCAAGATGGCCGAGATCTACCGGAGGTACCGATGAGTGAGCACGAGTATCAGGAGCGGTGGCCCCGCTGCCGTAACTTCGATGTGTGCGGCGGCCGGATCTACCTCCCCACCGACCCCGTCACCGGCGAGAAGCGGGAGGTGTGCGCCGCGTGTGAACGGGCTGGGGAAGCACCAGCGACGCAGCTACCGACAGTGCCCGAACCGTACGGAGCGAAGGGATGAAACTCTTCACTCGGCGTCGGCCGACGGAGGCGGGTAAGCCGCCTCCCCTCGAAGACCATCCCATCCCGCTAGGGGCCCGCGTCGTCGAACGCCACGACCTGTCCCGGCGTGGCACCGTCCTCGGGCACACCCGCCAAGACCAAGCGTGGGTCGTCTGGGACAGACACCCCAACATGATCGGCACCGTACGGCCAATACACGTGCTGGTCCTGCCGTTCGCGGCGACACCGCCCGTCTCGGAGACAGCGCGGCGGCTCATGCTCGAAGCTGAACGTTCAGACCGCGACGACGGAGGACAGGGATGGGCTGGCTGACCGCAACCACACCAGTGTGGGTCACGCTCACCGTGACTGTCGTAGCCCTCGTGATCGGCCTCGCGTCTGCCGCGTGGATCGGGTGGCGCATGGGCGGGCACCACTAGGCAGGTCCGTGCTCCTCGCGGGCCTCCGCCTCCACCCGCTGCCGCCCCTCGCGTAGCGCGGCCTCTTCCTCAGCTGTGCGCTGCCTCGCCTGCTCGATCAGGCTGAGGACCTCCACTGGGCGGTGCTCCACCGTCGCCGTGACCTCCGACTGCACCGGAGCGTCCAACCCGAGCAGCTTCGACATGCGGTCCTCAACCTTCAACAACCGGTCGATCGCCGACAACACCGGCGAATCATCCACCACCGGCACCGGCTCACCATCCCCGTTCTTCATCCGCACCACACGGCCCTCGAAGAACTGGTAGTGCTCCCGCTCCAACACCTCCAACGCCCGCAACCGCATCTCGTTCAACCGGTCCAACTGCTGCTTCCGCAACTCGTCCGCCAACGGCAACACCCGGGCGTCCGCCTCCAGCGCAATCAACTGCCGCACCTTCTCGTGCGAACACCCCATCTGCCGGCCGATCTCCCGCAGGCTCAGGCCGCGGAGGCGCAGGTTGTAGGCCTGGACCTGTTCCTCGGCGCGGTCGGCGGCGTTCGCGCGGGATGAGGGGTTGGCTCCCATCGTCAACCTCCCAGCGGCAAATCACGGGCTGTAGCGTCGTGCCGGTTTCGAGTGGACGTGTTTCTGCTGGTCAACTGTTTATTGCGGGTTTCGAGTAGCTGTCAGTGGTCATTCGGCGGGCCGGTGGGTTTGTCGTCTCCCTCGGAGCCGCCGTAGGTGTTGTGGATCCAGCGGAGACCACGCTCCACCTCCAGGGCGAGATCCATCGGGGTGCGCACTCGGATCGGTCGCCCTGTGTTGTTCACGACCTCCACGCCGGGAGCGAGGAAGCCGCCCTCGGCGTACCAGGTGTCAGCCATCAGCGGGGTCCTTCACCGTGTACATCCACTGGGCGTCGTCCCCGGGATCGCCGAATTCGAGGAGGGTCCGGGACTTGAAGGTCACCGTTCCGGCTGTCTCGCTGTCCAGGAACACCCACGCCTTGCGGTCATGGCGGTGCTGGTCGAGCAGGGTCCAGGTGCGGGGCGGGATCATCTGGGTTGCGGTCATCGTGTTCCTCCTCTGCGAGCAGCTCAGCTGCCGTGTACACGTCGAACTCCGGCCCCAGCAGCTTCGCCACGCGGAAACGGTCTGCGGAGTCGTACACGACCACACAGCCCCGGGAACGCGGCACAGCGGGTTCGCCGGCGGGTGGGACAGTCATCAGTCGTCCTCGCAGTCGCAGCCGTCGGACCAGCCCATCACCGTCACCCCACGCTCGGACAGGGCGTACACGGTGCCGCCGTAGCGGCCCGGGAGGGCGTGTTGGTCGCACCAGAGGCCGAAGGCGGCGTCCGAGCCGAGGCCGCAGTGCACCGTGACGTGCACCGGAGGGCGGTCACCGAGGATCACGGGGACGTGGACGTTGAAGTCCGAGGGCTGGTCGTCGTCCACGCCGCACCCCTTCACCGTCGGTTGAATAGTGGCGGCGGTCCGGTGTTTCATGAAGGGATTTCGAACCCCGTCCCGGGATCTCCCCGGGCACCATGCCGGACCGCCGCGGACACACCCGCCGGGAATCAACCCCCGCGCAAGGGAGGGGGTCGAACATCAGCAGGGTGTGCGTCTTGATGCAGGAAGCCCCCGGGCGCATCCGCACTCCGAGGGCTTCCTGGTGGTGGGAACCCCGGTTGCTGCCGGTTGCCGGTCCCACCGTCTCCAACTGCTGCGTTGGTCTAAGCCCGGCCAGTGACGGATCACGACCGGGAGCATTGCCCTGGCGACCCGGACGCGGCTGTTCAGCCTGCGCGCACGAAGCCGTTCGTTGCGCCGGACCGGAGCTCTTACCTAACGGCGAGACCAGGGGGGGTGCGTCTGGCTGTGCCGGTTTGCCCGGGTGCCGAGGTCGCCCCCGGCAGACAGACGTCCACGATGCACAATTTAGGTGATGCGCAGATCTTGCGCCAACCGACACGCCAGGTCAGGGATGCCAGCCCACCGCGTCGTGGGTGACCTTCGACATCACCGACGGGCACGTCGTGACCACAATCGACGACATGAGGCCGAACGCGTCAGCTTCCGAGAAGCCTTGATCGAGCGCGGATTCGAACACGTGCCGGGCGGAGGTCGAGCCGCGCAACTGGCGGCAGAACGAGTCCGCCAGATTCATCAACCGTGGGGTGTCCACCCCTTCGACGGTCGGCACGGTCTGGCGGATCAGGATGGCGCGGGCCTCGTCCATCATCCCCGTCTCCGGCAGAGGCAGGGATGAGGTCGTCGTGACGGGGGCTGGTGTGGTGCGTGGCGTCGGAGAAGCCGCCGGCGGGTCTTCGCCCCCGCACGCGGCCAGCAACAGGCCTGCGGCGGTCACAGCGGCCAGCGCGCCCAGTTTCATCACGGTCTCCCATCCGTCGCTGGGTGACTCGCCCCCAACGAGCTGGGTGTTACGGGGTGTCGGGGTTCGTCACCGAACAGTGACCCTCCGGGAGCGGTGCCCAGCAGCCGATACCGTGCGGCTCGCGGGGGACCGTCAGCCGCTCCGCACGCGCCTCATGCCACACCCCCTGACACCAGTCCGAACAGAAGTCATCCGACGGGGATTCACCCAGCGGACCACCGCACTGCTGGCACCCGGTCGCGGCGTCGATCGCGTCGATGATGTCTCGCTGCGGCTCCTCATAGAACAGCGAGTGCGTCTGCGCATGCTGATGCAGCGCATCGAACAGTCGAGGCACATCCTCCCCGTCTCCACCGCTGGTCCAGTCGCAGCCGTCGTGCGGGCACCAGACTCGGGCGGTCGACAGCAGCGCAGGAATGGATTCGTCGTTCACTCGTCCTCCTCGGTGATGCCGTAGCCCTCGGCGAGGTACTCGAGTGTTGGACATGGCCATGGCTCCGGATAGTCGCGATCACTACATTCACCGCAGTCCACATCCCTGACCCCTCGTGGCTCATGCAGCTCCACGATCTTGCGGTCTGCTGCGCAACGGCGAAGCGCTCGCGCCGGGCCGTTCAGGGCGATGTGGTCACGCACCTCCACACCGAACGCCCCGCCACCCTCATAGCCTGGGCCCACCACTTCCTGGCCGGACGCGGCGAACACCTTGTAGTCGCCAGTTAGGTAGCCCTCCTTCTTGCCTGCCGTCCACGGACCGGCGAGATAGTCCGGGACCGCCGCCGCCACCCGCTCGGTCTCGGTGATCGCGGCCAGCAGTCGCTCAACCAGGTCGCTCACGACGCTTCCTCCTCAGCCTCGTTGTCCACCCGTACCCTCCTCACCCGCAACCCCCTCCCATACCTATCCGCCGTCACCCACCGAAACCGCGACGGAAGAATCCCCAGCATCAACAGCAGCCCCCGTGCCTCGCCGGCATCATCGGCTTCGGACGCGGCCAGCCGCATCACCGCCAGGGCCTCCTCGACGGTGCACCCCAATCGTGTGGCTGCTTGTTCGGCCGCTGCCCGAACCCGATCACTGGTCACTGCGACTGCGCCACCTCCCACCCGCACTGCACGCCGCTGAGGTAAGAGCACGCCTTCTCATACGTCAGCGGCCCGATTGACGACGAGGCCACGAGCACGTTGTACCTACCCGGTACGCGCTGCCAGTCGCCAGACGCACTGCGCACGGAGGTGACCGCGATTTCCACCCTGATCGGTAGTCCGGCGCAATCATGGGACACGACGGCGGCATGCCATCGTAGCTTCGTGAGGTCGTCCCAGTCGTAGTCGAACGGCGGCTCCACATCGCTACCGTGCTCGGTCGGGACCCGATGAACGTTGCTGAAATCCGGGGTCACGCCGCTTTGCCCTTCTTCTTCGTCTTCGACGCCATGTACGCGTCCAGCACGGACGCGATCTCATACACCGGTGCCCCCTCGGCCGTGACATCCACCGCGTGGATGCGGGGTTCGATCACGCTGTTCCGCGACACCCGACGCTGCGCATACCCACGGATCGTGGACGCTGCGATCTGGATCCCGATGCGGGACAGGACCCGGGACACCTCGGCGGCGGTCCCAGCCGCGATACGGCCCTGCGCCACGAGGTGACGTTGCCGCTCGAACACACTGTGCTCCGCGCCGCACAAGGGGCAGGACACGAACGGCGGCGGCCGGTTCTCGTCATCCAACGCCGCATACAGGAAGCGGGGGCACTCGCCGTCGTCCGTCACTGCGGAGCACTTCCCCAGCATCACCGTCGTCGGAGCCCGGTCGATCATCTTCTCCACCTCTTTGCGGCGGCGAAGCAGGTTCGCGTGCATATCCCCAGCCCCCGGCAAGCTCGCGAGAAGGCCAGGGATAGTGGCGAGCCAGTCGGCGGTCTCCACCGCGGTGCGCTGCACCCGCAGCAAATGCGGATTGTGATCCAACACCGTCACACCCCACGCCAACAAATCCCGGTACACCGCGATCCGCAGCTCCGACGCCGGATCATGAAACGGCAACGGGGTCTCCTTCGTGCGCACCACCACCCCCACCGGCGGGCCCACCACCTTCCCCTGCCGGGTGATCGTCACATCCAACTCGTCCAGCAACCCCGGCTCACCGGGGTCACCGGCGAGAGTGCGGAGCGCCAACGTCAACTCCCGCACATGCAACGGGCAAATCTCGTCCTGAGTGGGTCGCCCGCATGAGGACACTCCGCAGGGGTGGTGCACGATCATCCTCCACCGAATGGTCTAAAGTGGCCGATGATCGTGGTGCGTGGGCGATCTGTCGGGGAACACGGCCCCTGGAGGCTCTCCCTTTCCTCCAGGGGCCGACTCGTCTCTAGCTCATCGTCACCACGACCAACGCTCGATGAGCAACGCCACGAGGACACCCACCACGCCAATGACCCCCACCGCGATGCCCAACGAGATCGACACATACGCGATGAGGAACACCGCCCCCGCGATGGTCAGGCAAGACAGCGCCATAACGAACTCGCGGACAGTCACGCCGCCTCCTCCGCCCGGTCCGCCGGCGCGTTGTGCTCCGCCAACACGGCTCGCATGGTCGGGGTGTCTTCGTCGAACTCCCGCCACGCCGCGATCCACACCTCCGAGTCCTCCACCACATCCAACTCCGGCACCACGTCCTCCTCCTCGTCGTCCTCGGGCCACACCGTCGCGACTGGTCCCGCCTCGTGCTCAACCTCGATCAGCTCGTGCCGCCCGCCACGCGGATACGGCATCCGCTCCGTCGGGCCCTCCTCAGGGAACGCCCAATACAGCTCGCCCCGGATCGGTTCCCATCTCGCAGGGTCACCCATGACGCTGCACCCCGCGCGACCATTCCGTAAGATCCATGACGCCGCTCCTTGCTAGCGGTCGGCCCCGGCGGGCCCTTTTCGGATGGTGTTGTGCCCGTCGGGGCCTTTCTACGTCTTTCGAATCTAACAGCGCCACCGGGGGTTTCCGCCCTACCCGGCACCGCGAGTTTGTGACAGAGTCAGCAAACCTAGTCCGGTCAGGGCTTTTTTCGAACTTTCTTAAACCGCAGATCAAACCCGATAAACCCACCCATGCGGGTGTGTTTCCGGAACATGATCGCGCTGGCCCAAAATGGGCCACCCTGCCACCATTCCCGACATGCCCCCACGCCCCCCAGCGGAAGCACCACACACGCGCGCCCGCGAACAACTCATCGACGAGCTACGCGGCATCGCCGACCGAGCCCGCGCCACCACCCTCATCCGCGAGCTGCAACGCGACCACGGCATGTCGCTCAACGAGATCTCCGCCACCGCAGGCATACCCCGCACCACCGCGCAACGCTGGGCCAAGGGCGCAGAGGAGGAGCAGTGAAGCCCAACCAGACGCGCCGCCAACGCCGACGAGCCGAACGCGCACAGTTCTGGGCCAAGCTCGGTGAACGCCGGGCGCTGATCGCGACCATCGCCACCGTCGTCATCTCCATCGCCGTCGCCATCCCCAGCCAACTGGGCTGGTTCCTCGACCGGCTCACCAACGGCAAATGGGAGTGGCCCGACGCCGGGAAAGCCATCGCCTCCACAGTGCTACTCGAAGGGGTGTGCTGGCTCTGCGCGATCCTCTACGCCGACGCCACCCGCCACCACGGACCCGTCCGCATCTACCGACTCGCCATGCTCGCCTTCGCCGGACTCGCCGCCGGGATCAACTACGACCACGGCCAGGAAACCGCCGGGGCGGTCGGCATCGTCTCCGCCCTCGGCAGCCTCATGGGCGTCGGCGCGTGGGAGCTGTACATGCACCGCACCCGCCACCAAACCACCGGACTCACCCTCGCCGAGATCCGGTTGCGGTGGCTCCGCTGGCGCAAACACCCCTGGGTCATGAAGGAAGCCGGATCCATCCGCGCCACCTTCGGCCTCGCCGTCGACAGCGAAGCGGCGTGGCGCATGGCGTACGTCCGGAAGCTGGGGAACCCGACCATCCCCATCGCGATCAGTTCCCCCCTCCTCGACCGCATCATGAGCCCGCCCAGTTCCACCCCAACCGCCAACCAGACACCTCCGAAGCGGGAAGTGGCGGTGGAAGCGCAGCCCGCCGCGAGTTCCCCCGACGACGGTTCCGCGCTCGGCGTGGACGTGCGCGAGCACCCCGTGGACTGGACCGACACCGAGCGGTTCAACGAGATCCTCGCTGGCTACTGGGAGGAACCCGACAACACCGCCACAGCCGCGCCGGCTTCCGCCCCGACGCAGTCGCGGAAGACCGCGGAAGGCGGAACCCGGGTTACGCGGGAACCGACCGTGACCAGCGCAGTTCCCACGCAGAAGCGGAACCGCGCCAGCACCCGAAGCGGAACCGGCGGCGTGCAGTTCAAACCGACCGCAGCGGAACTGAACGGCCCCGACGACGTGAAGGACCGCATCAAGCGGTACCTCGCCCGCGCGGAAGCCAAGGGGAACCCGACGGGCAGCTTGGACCGGAAGTACATGGCCGAGCAGTTCCGCTGCTCCACCCGCCACGTCCGGGACACGATCAAGGACTACGACGCCACCAAGGAGAAGTGACCACCCATGATCGACACCATCATCGGCTACGCGAAATGGATCATCGGGCTCTGCATCGGAGCCTGGCTCATCTGGATGGGCATCACCAACGCCGACACAGTCGCCAACATCATCGTCACCATCGTCAACGCCGTGAAGGTCTTCTTCACCACCCTCGCCAACGGCATCTTCTAACCCCGGAGCACCCGCGATGGTCGAACCCGCCACACCCAGCAGTCAGCGTCGGGTCCCGGAGGCGTTCGCCAACATCACCCCCGACCCTGAACCCCAACCCGACCCGAAACCCGACAACAGCAGCGACACCAAAACCAGCGCGGACAAGCCCGCCGAGAAGCCGGAACCGAAGACCGAAACCCCCGCCGGGGTGCCGATCCGGAAACTCGCCATCTGGGCCATCCCCGCCCTCGTCGTCGCCCTGGGAGCAGCCGTGTACCAGTCCAACTCGACCGTGTTCGCCATCGTCGCCGGGCTCCTCATCCTGCTGCTCGCCGGCGCGGGCATCCACCGCCTCGCCACCAACCGCAGCGGAGGAGGTGCCCGGGGCCGGGCACGGCAGGGTGGCGGGACACGACGCGCAGGGGGTGGGCGGTTCGGGTTCCGGCGGCCCGGGAGCGGCGGACGCGGATCCACCCGCAGTGGACTCGCCGGGACCAGCGCCAGCAGCGGAGGCAGCCGAGGTGGTCGCCGATTCAGCCTCCCCTGGAGCCGCAACCAAGGAGGCCGCAGCACCAGCAGCACAGCAGCCGGGACGAAGGGCAGCAGCTCTACGGGAACAGGCGGCGGGAAGACCACCACCAGCAGCGGCGGTGGACGTACGAGCACCACCGGCAGCGCTGGGCAGAAGCGGTGGTGGAAACCCACCACATGGGGACGCGGCAAAGACCCGGGCGCGGCGGGCGGGAAGTCGTCCACCTCAACCGCGAGCACCAGCGGCGGACCAGGCGGGGGACGCGGAAGCGGACCGGGCAGTCGCGGGGCCGGCCCAGCCAAGGGACACGGCAAGACCGACACCCCGGGCAAGAAGACCGACCCGGACGGGAAGACCACCGGAGGCAGCAAGGACACCACGAGCACCACCCCGGCTGCGGGGAAGGGCCGTCGGTGGCCGTGGAAGCGCAACAACACCACCTCCACCACCACGGGCAGCGACTCGCCTATGGGTGGCGGCGGGAAGAAGCCGCCGCGCGGATCGCGCCGGAACAAGGGCACCGACAGCAGCAAGGACACCCCAGGTGACGGCACCAAGAGCAAGGACCGCAGCAGCACTGGTGGCCGCCACAGTCGGTGGCCGTTCCGCCGCAACCGCGACAACAAGGAACGCCACGACCAGGTACTAGACGGCGACCTGGAGCCGACCGGACGACGCGGCTGGCGACGCAAGCCGAAGGGCAAGGACGACACCAAACCCGCCGACGAGGGGAACAGCCGCGACGATACCCGCGAAGGCGGTCGCCGGCGGAAGAAGGACCGCGGCAAGACCAAGGACAAGGACGTTCATGGCGAGGACGGCGTTCAGGAGGTCACGTCCGAAGGAGTCGAGGCCGGCGGGGAGAAGCCACGGAAGCGCTGGTGGTGGCGTCGCCGGAAGGACACCGCCGCCCAGGGCGGCACCGTCACCGAAGCCGGCAGCGACAGTGGCAACACGTACGACGCGACCAAAGCCGCGAAGGACGAAGCGCGCCGCGAAGAGAAGGACCGCCGCCGCACCGACAAGACCCTGAAACAACTCGGCGGTGTTGACGACGCGGGTTTCCCCAGCCCGCCCGTCCGGCAGATCAACCGCGCCCCGCAGCGTGTCACCCCTACACCCGTGGACGACGCCGGGTTCCCCTCCCCGCCCCCGCAAGCCCCCCGGTCGACGCCCCCACGACCGGGGAACACCACAACCGCACCGAACAAGGAGACACCAGTGAACATCGACAGCTACACCGCGCAAGTGGACAAGTCCAGCCCCGCCGCCGCCCGGCAGTCCCTCACCGAAACCGCCGAATCCGCCCGGGTCGACGCGCTCAAGCTCGAAGAGGAGGCCGAGGAGCTGCGGCGGCAGGCCCGGCTGATCCAGGAGCAGACCGCGCTCAACCCCGCCGCATCGAAGGCCGTCACCTCCGCGGAAGACCTGCTGCGGCAGGCCGCGGCGAAGGAAGAGGACGCCGAGAAGCGCAAGGGCCTCGCCGCCTCGATGGATGACCGGGCGTCGTCCATCGCCATCTGACCCCAGCACCCCACCCCCGCGAGCGAAGAGGAGGAGCCGGTGATCTCTCGGAAGCTGTTCTGGATCCTGTCCGCCATCGTGGGCACGTTCGTCGCGACGGTGCTCCTCGGGGTCACCGGCACCCCTCCCCTCATCGCCATCCCCACCCTCATCGCCGCCGCGCTGGTGGTGTGCTCCACCGCCTCCAAGGTGGTCAATAACGCGCCCCTCTTCGCGGCCGTGCTGATCGAGAACAAGCAGACCATCACGCGCCTCATCACCGTCGCCACGGTCGGGCATGTGGTGTGGGCCTGCCTCTACCTGTACCGCCCCAACCTCCTGTGGCTCCTCGCCCTCGCCGCCCTGGCACTCACCGAGTACGCCGTCGCCCGCGGGCACGAGTACATGCTCGCCGGCAGGGCGAAGCAGGAACTCGAACCCGCCACCCCCGAAAGCGCGGCATCCACGGCGGCGCGGATCGACGACGAAGTCATGACCGCCGGACGCAAAGCGTTCCGCCGCTCCGGACACGAATGGCTCAACATCCTCGGCTGGGAACCCATCGACACCGGAGACCGCGTCATCGGAGTCGCCTACAGCGTCCGCATCCCATCCCGCTACACGGCGAAGAACGCGGCGAAAAAGCTCTCGGGGGAGGACATCGAACCGATCGCGATCGCGTTCTCCGAGGTCTTCGAAGAAGACGCCCGGAAACAAGGCCAGCGACCTCCTGCGCCGTTGGCGACGGACTGGGTGCACATCAAGAAGGAACCCCCAGCCGGCCAATACACCATCACCGTGCTGGTGGTGGACGCGTTGGCGACGGTGCACGAGTACATCGACACCCTCGAATGGGCGTCGATCAAGGACCCTGCCCCGATCGCCCGCACCCTCGACGGCAAACCCTACTCGGAACTGCTCGCGCAGCACTGGGCCGACGTGGGACAGACCCGCTCCGGGAAAACCGCCCTGATCCACGTGAAGTGGGCCCTCATCACCCGCTGCCACGACGCCGTGCTATGGGTCGGCGGGGTCGAGAAACTGTTCGACGCGGTCGGCCCATGGATCGAACCCTATCTGGGCACGCAGGAGCCGCTGCCGTTCGACTGGGTCGCTTACGGGGCGCAGGACACGGCGAACATGCTCGCCGCCGCCATCGCTGTCGGACGGTGGCGGCAGTCGGTGCCGCACCAACGACGGACCGGGTTCAAAACCATCATCGTCCAGCTCGACGAGGCCAGCTTCTTCCTCGTCCTCAACAAAATCAAAGCAGTGACCCGCGACGGGAAAATGACCCCCAGCCAGATGGCCGAAGTCATCGTCAAGGGTCTCGGGTCCGCGCTCGTGTTCCTGCACCTCGCGTCCCAGCGCGGCACCAACAACAACTGGGGCGACTGCGGAGGCGACATCTCCGCCAACATCATGGCCCAAACCGTGTTCGCCACCGGCGACGACGCCGAGGTCGGTCGCGCCACCGGGGACTGGAAGCTGCCCATCCCCAGCCACAAGGGCGAGTTTCTGCTGAAGCCCGGCGACGGTCGGCCGGTGGAGCGGTTGAAGTCGGAGTACATCCAGGAGACCGACCCGTCGAAGCCGAAGCTCCACGACGGCGCGACCCTGTCGGATGTGGCGTGGGCGCGCCGCCACTTCCACTCCGAACTCGACCCGGGGTCGCAGCGGCACGCTGGTGAGCACTACGCGAAGCGGCACCGCACCGCCGACGCCCTCTACGCCTACCTCACCAACACCGTCGCGGCGATGCTGCCCGAACACGGCTCCGCCTACTCCGACGCCTACGCAGAAACCACGGCTGCGTTGGACGCGATGTTCGCGGAGTCGGGGATCGTCCTCGAACAGCCCACCGAGCCGGAGCGTGAGCCGGAGGTGGAGGCGGTGTTGTCGGGGCCGCGGCACGAGCGCATCGAAGCCATCATCCGCAGCGCGCCCGGGCCGCTGGGGAACGCCGAGATCCGGGCCGCGCTCGCCGCGGCCGGGGATGACACCGTTGCCGCGCAGACCGTCACCAACGCGCTGCGCCGTCTGCTTGAAGACGGGCGCGTGAAGCGGGACAACGCGAACCAATACACCGCCGCGTGACCACGTTCCGTCATCAAACAACCAAACTACCAAACACTGCACCCCCACCCCAACCCCGCCTCACGCAGCCGAAACACCCACCAACCCCTCCAGGGGCTGTGTGTTTGTTTGGTTGTTTGATCACACACCGTTAGGAGCCCGTCGTGGACTACCAAGACCTCATCGACCGGTACGACGACGAGATGCTCCGCCTCGGCCAACTCCGCAACGTCCAAGCCGAAGGCGGCCCCAACTGGGCCCGCTACCAGGACCGCATCACCGAACTAGACGACCACAAACACGACGTGGAACGCACCATCCCCGCCCTCGAAGCAGCCGACGCGGAGGTCGCCCAGGCGTTCCGCGCGCACGGCATGGCGCAAGGAGACGCGGACAGGGAAGTCGCCGCCTGGACCCGCGCAGCGAAGATCCTCGGCGCGGCCGGGCTGCTGTGCCTCCTGCTCACCCTCACCCTCGGCGGGTTCTGGCCCACCACCGGGTGCGTCGTGTTCCTCGCCGGCGCGGCCGGGTGTGTGGTGTACAGCGGGAAGGTGCGGCAAACCCGGCAACTCAAAGCGGACGTGCTGGGTGAGCAGTTGCGGGCGGCGAAAGCGCAGCGGGACGCGCTGTGGACCGCCCTACAGCGGCGGATCGGCGAGCTACCTCCCCCCACCCCGATCGCGGAAGAACCGGTGCCGGCCGAGGAGGAGATGGTGGACGCGGACTAGACCGCGGCGCGGTGGTAGCTCGGCATCCCGCAGTCGTCGAACGGCAAATCCGCCGCCTGATCCCCGGCCTGGGCGGACGCCTTCTCAGCGATCGCCTGTGTGATCCACTCCTGGAGGCCGACACCCGCGAGGGCGGCGGCGGTTGTGGCGACGTCCAGGACCGGCACGGACAGTTCGACGTTCATGTGAGTCGTCATGGCGGGTCTCCTCACGTCCGGGTCCTGGTCGAGTGTGACAGGGATGAGGTTCGCAGTCATCAGCTTCTCCAATCGATCAACCAACAGTTACCACTGGTTGCACTGCTAGCATATGTTAGCTATCGTGGCTGTGTCAGCACAAGCCGCGACCGAGGAGGAGACCATGGGCAAGAACATCAAGAAGCTGACGGAAGAGTTCAACAAGGCCGCCGACGAGTTCAAGAAGCACGGCGGCAGCGACCGCTTCAACAAGGCGTTCGAGGCGTCCGCAGCCATCGCCAAGGCGAAGCACGCGGCCCGCGCCGGCACCGACAAGCGGTAACACCAGACGTGCGTGTGGCCCCTGCTCCCTTCCCTAGAGCAGGGGCCACAGTCACGTCCAGGGGCTACACGTCCGCGCCGAGTCTTCGAGCATCCCGCCGGGCGTTGTTCACCGCCTGATGATCCGACGGCGAAAACGAACACGTCATCCCGTCTCCTTGTGGGCTCGTCAACCGCCAATGCCCGTTCCGGGCGATCCGCGCCTTCCACCCCTGCTTCTTCAAACAGCGCACCAACTGCCGCATGTCCTTCTTCCCCGACACGTCAACAACCCCGCAACACGCCGGCCAACGCGTCATACTCCCGCTGGTCGATAGTCAGGAAGTACTTGTACTTCACGTCCACGTAGCGGGCCGCGTACCAGCAGCGCGCCGACATCTGCGGGAGCCACGTCGCCGGGTCCTGGTCCGACTTGCGCCGATTCGAGGTGCCGGACACGGCGACGAGGTTGTCCATGTCGTTGTAGAAGCCGCGCCGCTGCTCCACTGTCCAGTCCCGCGCGCCGGACTGGTTCGCCTCCGCCACCGGCACCACGTGGTCAATGTCCACATCCCGCGGGTCGGTGATGACCGCGCCGTCGTAGATGGACTCCCACGTGCCGGCGGTGATGCGGCAGTCCGTGGAACGGTGACGGGTGCCGATGCCGTCGCGGATCAACACCCGTTCCCTGGTGGTGCAGCCGTCTTCGGTGGTCCAGTCGCCCCACTCGTCGCGGTTGTAGTGCGCGCCGCTGTCTTCGGGGCGGACGTCGAGCTTCGCCAGCTCACCGACGGCGTACGAAGTCTGAGTCTGGTCTTCGGCGGGCACTGTACCGCACGCGGCGATCAGGAACACGCTGGCGACAGCTAGGGCGGTGGTTTTCACGCTGCGTTCTCCTGCTCGTTCGTGAGGACTCGGACCTCGACCAGAACGCCCGGGGTTTCGCCGACCTCGGCGAGCCGTTTCGAAGCGTGCACCTCCACCGCCTGCGAATCGTCCAGCCAGATCACGTGGGTGAGGGCATCGAACACGGCGCGGATCATCTTGTCGATGTCCGGGCGTTTCACCGCGGGTGGGGTTGAGCGTTTCGGGGTGGCGGCGGGGCGGTGCATGACGAACCGCAGCCGGATCGAGATTGGCCCTTGCAGCGGCCCGCCAGGGTGGTGTTGGCGGGCCGTCCAGGCGACGCGCTCGCGCCACGGGCCGACCGCCTTCGACTGTTCGACCAGTCGGCCGCCGCCGACGTGGCGTTTGCTGCCTTGCGCTGCGGGTTGGCCGGGCACCCAGAATGTGACAGTCACGGTCTCGGCTCCGCGGTCGGCTCGTAGATCGGCCACACCTGCGTCCCCGTGGTCCTGCACTCGATGACGAGTTCGTCGTTGCACGGCACATCCACAGGGAAGGGCGGGACTCCGGTGTCTTCGGTGGAGTAGCCGACGATGCGGCCGTGGGCCTGCACGAACCCGGCCCACACGGTGCTCTCAACGTTCATTCGGGGTCCTCAGGGTTGGGGCAGCCGCAGCTGCCGGCGAGTTCGTCGATGCGGGCGAGGACCGCTTCGATGAGGTTCAGGAGGGTTTGGTCGTGTTCGTGGTCAGTCGCCAACGACGGTCTCCGGGTACGACGGAACCCACACCTCAGCAGGAGGAGCGATGGACGACCACACCCCCGCAGTCGAGGTTTTCGTCACCGCTGGAGACTCGACAGGCTGGTTGGGGTCACGCCACACCGCAGGGTCCGAGTGATCAGTCACAAGTCCTCTCCCTTCTCGGAGCGGTGGTAGAGCACGGCATGTTTGGATGCGGCAGCGAGAGCGGCGGTCCACGCGTCGCGCCAATCGGTAGGGTGGAAGATGTCGCCGACCGGGCCGCCATGGTCACAGCTCCACAGCCACACCCCGGCGGCTTTGAAGACACTCGGACGGTCGGGCATCAGGGTCTCCACTCCTGCCGGAACTCCGGGTGATCGGCGTAGGGCAGCGCGAGGAGTTGCAGCACTGCCACCCACTCGGGGGGAAGGAACCGGCCCGGCTCGCCGTAGGCGGCGTCCCACTGGTCCTCGATGTGATCGATGATCCGGCGTTTGGCGTCCACCTCGGCCAGCACACGGTCAGGCTCGCCGCAGTCGCAGTCCCGCTCGGCGAACCCCCAGCGGACAGCGGCGCACGTGGAGAGATGAGGTTCTGGCGCTTCGGGATCGGACCGCTCGTCGAGGCGGGCGCGAAGGAACGCGACCAGAGCATCCACATCAGTCACGACGATCTCCGGTTGTAGTCAGCAGCGATCTTCGCAGCCGAGACCGCGATGAACTGGCCCCCCTCATCGCGGGCAACCCAGTCGCCGTAGCGGGCCTGCGTGTAGGATGGACGGAGACTAATCCACCAGTTGTCCTTGTTGCTCGGCTCCATCACGTACCAGCAGAACTCGCCACCACACCACTCAGCGAGCTTCTCCGCCTCCTCGCGAGTGGTTGGCGTGAACTGCCGGGCTTCGATCGGCCGGGGCTTGCGCTCGAACCACACGGTCTCGGTGTCAGTCATGTTTCCTCCTAGCGGGTAATGAAGAACCGGTTCGACTCGTCATCAGTACCGTCCCGGGCGGACTCATAGGACAGCTTGGAGAGGGCAGCACTGCGGGCGCGGGCTCGCTGGTCGCACCCGCGCGGGCAGCCGTACTCCTCGTCGCGAACCGGGAAGTCGTCGTACTGGCAGCGACGCAGTACGGGACCGTAGGGATTGGGCTCGGTCACTGTTCCTCCTGTTGCCCAGCCGAGCGAGGCTCGATCAACTCGTCGATATCGGCCATGAGCTGGGACCACACCGCGCCTGCTGCCTCGTCGTCGTTGATCGGTGGAAGCTGGTAGATCGTCCGCAACACGGCCTGCAATCCGACGGACACTTCCCGGAACGCAGTGCGGATCACGTCGAACGACTCGTTTATGCCGCGGATGACCTCCTGCCGCTGCTCTGGTGTCAGTTTGGCGATCTGTGCCGCGAAGTCCTCGGTCATTTGTCCTCCTGTTGTCCAGCGTCGTCGTCTTCGAACGGCTCCAACAGCCGGTACGCCTCCTCGGGATCGGCGCTGTAGGCAACGAGGAAGTCCGCCATTCGATCGCGCGGGAGGAAGCCGCGCTGCTCGACGATCAAACCGCCGTAGTCCCACGAGCCAGTGAGGTGCGCGACGGGGCTGTCTCCGGGCGTGACCCAGCCGACCATTGACGTGCCAAGCTCGTCTGCACGAGCGATCCGCTCTTCGCCTCCCCGCCCAAGGTGTCGCAGCATGTCCACACGGCAGCCGATGAACGTCGGGGCTTCGACGATGGAGGACCACACGCAGTAGATGTCACGGTCTTTAGCGCCTTTGATCACGCAGCTACCCACGGTTGTCCTCCTGTTGTCCAGAAGAACCCACAACAAGGCGGGAACAGGTCTCGTCGCCCTTCGGATGCCACGGCCCGGGGTAGTGCACGCTGCCCTCGGTGGCCTGGCAGTTGCACCACTCACCGCCGGCGTCCGGGTAGCGCGCCGCGACATGCGCCCGGTACTTCTCCAGGACCGGCCGCATACGGGGCTTGATGCCCTCCGGCGCCATCGCGTAGGTGCGCTCGCAGGCCCCGAGATCAGCAGGGTCGGCCGGGTATTCGTCGAGGCCTGGTTCGGGCTCCTTGCCCGCTCCGTAGTAGGCCAGGGCGTCGGAGGAGATGCCCCAGCAGCGAGGACGAACGTGACGTCGCTGTGCCTCGTGGCGGGCAAAGAGGAACCGCAGCACCTCATCCGACGCTCCAACGGAACCCGCCTCTTCGTTGGAAGCCGCGGGCGACGCTCCAACAGAAGTTGGAGGATCACAGGCAGGCCGAATCTCCACCGGGTTGGTAGTCAGGTTGTCGGTGTAGTCCGAGCGGACCCGGAGTGGATCGACGGACACCACGGTGCCCTCTACCCACTGCCGGAACTCGACCCGCTGGCCGACCACGAAGTCACTCATCGTCGTCTCCGCTCTCGGCGGGGATGAGGCTCGCTCCACCCCATCGGTCGACGCCCGGGTCGTCGTCGGGGATCTCAGCGAGCAGCGCGTCCACGTCGATCCGCTGCGGGGTTGGGTGGGTGGCGGGACGCCACGACTCCACCGTCGCGATTACCTGCCCGTTCCGGATCGCTTCGAAGAGCTGCTCGCGCCAGTCTGCGGGTAGTTGGGTGGTGTGTTCCCGAAGACGCCCCAACTCCGCCCGGGCCTCCGCCGCGACAGCCTCGATCCGCGCGTTCCCAGATCGCATCTCCTCGGCCAGCAGCTCATTCGCCCGGTGCAGCTGCTCGTGCAGCGCCGTGTTCTCGTCCTCCAAACGAGCCGCGTACGCCTCGGCCGTGTGGTCCGCGGGGCCACCCGACACGAACGAATCCCAGCCCTCCCGATCCTTCGGCTCCCACTCCGCCACAGCATCCGCAACAGCGGTGAACAGACCGTCCAGCAACTCGCGAGGCAGGCAGTCCGGCACGTCCACGGTGATGCGGTACTGCTGGCCCTGTGGAGGTTCGCTGGCGGGGACGAGACGCTCCGCATCCGCCGGCAAGGCGTCGCGGTTCTGCGTGCACGACGAGACGTGCTCCGCCTCGTACACCTTGAACAACATGCGCTCGGACTCGGACCAGTACAGTTCGGGCGGGTTGGTGTCGGTCACTGCTGCTCCTTCAAGCACGGCCACGCGGTCGGCACTGCGCCGGTGGTGGCGGCGAGGTGCGCGAACAAAACACCCGGCTCGCTGGCCTCGTAGTGGGCCAGCGCTGTCGCGACGAGTTCGGCGCGTTCGGGGGTGCCGGTCGCGGCGACGGGGTTGCGGGAGCCGGCGAACTCGACGGCCACGACCCACACGCTGTTGGGGAGGGTGTCGACGACGATGGTGGCGGGTTGGGCGAGTCGGGTGGCGAGCCACGCCCGGGTGGCGTCGATGTCACCCAACGGAGGCTTCTCCGTCACGACTGCACCTCCCCAGACAGGGCAGCGCGGATAGCGCCGATCACCCTCGCTCCGAACTCGACATCACCTGTCGACACAGCGATCAGCCACTGCTCCAGCGCGCTGTACGCCTCGGGCGGCTGGTACACGTAGTCAGGGCCGTGGGCAGCCTTGAAGAAGTCTCCGACCTGCTGGCGGAAGGCGTCCCGCTCGTCGCGGAGTTGGGTGATGGTTCGGTCCTTCTCCGCCACCTCGGCGCGAAGACGTTGGATCTCCGGTGCTGCCCACTGCTGCGCAAGCCACCCGGCCCGAACCTTCTCTCCGGCGGGCTCGTCGGGGAAGAACGGCAGCAGCACGGCACGGACTCGGTCGCAGTCCTCGCTGCGGTTGCGCAGGTCGTGGCGGAGGTCCTCGATCTCGCGTTCGCGCTGCTCGAACTCGGACGGCGGGAGGATGACCCAGCCGGGCTTGTCTGCCTCGGGGTGGTCGCGGACGAGGTCTGCCGCGACCTGCTCCGGCCGCAGGTAGCTCGTGCCGCCTGTTGGGGCGCGTCGGATGGCTGCGGTGGCGTCGACAACCTCGGGGCTGGGTCGGTGTTCGGTGCCGCCTTGGGGCATGCGGCGGAATAGGTCGACGCGGGTGATGGGCTGCTGGGGCGGGGTGGGTGGTTGGGGGACAGTCACGACCGGGCCTCCTCGACGGGCTGGGTGAGGGCGGGGGCTTCCGGCCACGCGACCGGCAGGCCGAGCTTCTGGGAGAGCTGGCGGCGCGCCTCGGCGTGCCCCTGCCAGCGCCAGTAGTCCCGGTCGTTGTCGGGGTGGCAGTTCTCGATCGAGGTGATGTAGTCCGCACGCTCGTCGCAGAACTCGGCCACCTTGTCGATGTCGGCCTGGAGTTCGTTGCACTCGTTGTTGAGGCGATGACAGGCGTCCACCAGTTGCTCGTAGGTGGGGGCGGTGTCGGGTTCGCCAGCAGTGGAGTAGTCGCGCTGGGTGTCGGTCATGGGTTTTGCTCCTTGGGGTGGTGGACGGGGGTCAGAGCTTGCGGACCGCGTCAGTCGCCTCGTAGCCCGCGTTCGGGCCGTGCTCGATGCTGTCGCGGTGCTTGTGCTCCGCAGCGAGCCACAACTCCTGGTCCACCACGGGTACCAGAACCTCAGCAAGCCGGGCCGGGAAGTCCGGGGCGGTGGTGGGCACGGGGTAGTCGATGAAGGTCATCTGCTCGTCGAATCCCCACCGGCCGTTGCGGATCACGTTCACGCCCTCGCGGAGGATGAACGCTTCGACGGAGTAGGCCGCTGGGAATGAGCCGATGAGTTCGATGGGGTCGGTGGCGGGGCGGTGGACACTGCCGCTGCCGGGGTGGTCGAGCTTGACTGGTTTGCCTGCCAGCGCGGTTCGCGCGGCGTCATATCCGGCGATGATCTCGGGGAAGATGCTCATGGTTGCTCCTTGGGGTGGTGGTCCTGGGTGGGGGCGGTCAGGCGGCGGCGCGTGTGTCGATCAGGTCGGCCCGGCCGCAGCGTCGGGCGCAGTCCGAGCACTCCGACAGGCGCCACCAGCCCTCGTTGCCCACGTCCGGGTCGTTGGGGCTGGCGACGTGGCGGATGTAGACCTCGCCGACCGCGATGGTGCGGTGGCAGTCGGAGCAGCGGCGCGGCTTGCGGGCGCGGTGCGCGGTGGCCTTGGTCATGGCTTCTCCTGGGTGGGGGCGGTAGCGAGAACGGCCCGAGCGATCGTGACAGCGTGGTCGACGGTGCGGCGGCTGATGGAGCCGTGGTTCCAGAGACGCGCGACATCATCGAGCCACGCGGCGAGGGGTTCGGCGAGTTGCGGCCCCATCGCAGCGATCCAGCGGGCGTCGGGCTCGCGGAAGGTGGTGCCGTCGTGGGTGTCGGGGAGTTCGTTGATCTCCCAGCCGACGCCGCGGTCCCAGAGCGTCCACGGTCCGGGTGTGGCCTTGGCGGCGAGTTGGCGGATGTGGTGTGCGGCGTGCCGCAGCACGACGGCCGGCGAATCAGCGGGCATCGTGGCTCTCCTCGATCTCGTCGGCGAGGCGGCGGAAGTAGTCCTCGGCCATCGCGAAGCCAAGGTGGACGCCCTTGTTCTCCTCAGCCAGCTTGCGGAGACCGACGGCCAGGGCAGCGCGGGCGAAGTCCTCGGTTTTGCCCACCACGCGGGTGTTGGTAATCAGGTTGGACAGGAAGCGCTCGGAAACCTCGAACACCGCAGCATCGGCGGCAGCGACGAGGCGGGCTGAGAGGCTCTGTGCCGTGTCGGCAGTCCCCGCCCCTGCCGGTGTGTCGTGGGGGTCGGTGTTGGTCTCTTCCCGGGGCAGTGGGCCGCCATTCGCGAGCATCTTCTCGGCCTCGCCCAACGTCACGAGCACCTCTGGTGCGATCGTGCCGACGCGTTCGGAGAGGATGCCCCACTCCTGCATGCGGTCCATGAGCTCAGCGACGGTCGAGAACGGGAGGCCGAGTCTGCGGGCTATGAAGCTCTGTGCTCCGAAGCGGGCGTTGGTGACGAGGCGGACTGCGCGGGCGAAGTCGTCGTCGGGGGCCTGTCGGGTGTCGCTCACCGCTGCCCCCCGATCAGCTCGTCGATGTCGGCCATGAGCGACGACCACACTGCGCCGTTGCGGCGAGGACCGGACGGCTCAGGCTGGAAGCCCCCTGGCGGATACCAGCCGATGCCGCGCGACCAGCTCTGGTGGTAGTTCGCGGGGTGATCGTTGGCGGGGATGTCGCAGCGGATGTCCCGGTAGGTCGGGTGCTGAGCGCCGCACGTCTGGGCCGGACCGAGCGCCATGTCGGCGCTGCCGAGGTCACGTGCTGCATCCTCAACGCGCGCCCACCATTGCGCGCTGCCAATCGGGGGGAGTCGGTGGTCGGTCATCGTGTCTGGTCTCCTGTCTGACTGGCCGTCCAGATCGCTTCGTCGGCCTCGTTGTCCTCGGGATCGACAAGCTCGTCCGGGTCCGCCTCGGACCCGGTGTCGAGCACGACGCAGGCAGGGCCGTCGCCGTCGAACTTGGAGAAGCTGATCGAGTCGACCTCGAACAGCCGGTCCCCGTCGCACTGGAGGACCCAGAGGTCCCCGTGCTCGTCGCGCAGGGTTTGGAGTCGAGTGATCACCTCGACGAGGTTCACGGCTGGTCTCCTGTCTGGCTGGACACCTCGCGGAGGCTGTCCACGTGCTCACGGCTGTAGTGGTCCTTGGGCCAGGACACGCGCCGGTGGTGCTGGTCGTAGACGTGGGTGACCGTGCCAACGCCGAACAGATCATGGCGGGTGACCTTCGTGCCCACGTCGAACTTGCGTGTCGGCTCGTCGGCGGGTTCGGGTGTTGGGCTGGACACCTGAGTGAGGTAGCGCACCGGTATGCCGAGTTCCTCGGCGTAGGCGATCTCCCGCTTGGTCGATTCGCCGATGTAGCCGCCCGGGTTGACGACCAGCACCTCATCGGCGCGGTCGATCTTCGCAAAGTGCAGTCGGTCCAGGTCGCGCTTGATTCGCTCGGCCTGCTCCTCGCTCTCCCAACGCGCATCGGGGTTCTTCATGTTCACCAGCGGCAGCAGCACGATGCGCCCGGCAAGGGACTCGTCGATCGAGGCTTCGACCATGGCGAACTGGAAGCGCATCGACCCGCAGATGCACACGACACGCGGGCTCCTCGGATCCTGCACCTGCTGAAGGCGCCGGATCGAGCGATCGACCTGACGATGCGCCGTCTCTAACGCGGCGCGAAGTCGGTCGACCTCCTCGCCCACGAAGTCCGACACGTCGGCAACGTCCATGTCCTCGGCGGTGGCGTCGAACAGGGCGAGGATCTTCTTCAGCTCGTGGTAGGCGTGGGCGATCTTCTCGCGCTGCTGGCTGTCGTCGGCGCGGAGTCGGCCGGTGTCGTCTGCTGCCCCCTGCCCGGCCAGTTCGTTCACGCCAGCGAGGATCTTGTTGGCCAGGTCGGCGACCTTCGCAGCGCTCGGCTCCGGCACGCGCCCGGCCGCCCAGTTCTCGGCGTAGGTGCGTAGCGCGATCGCGTGCGCGCGGGGGTGTTCGGGGTTGGTGGTCATCACGTCAGACCTCCTTCGGGGTGAGGGCGAATGTCGGCAGGTCGTCGGCGTCGTTCGGGAAGCGCGCCAGCTTCAGACCGCGGGAGTCCAGGAACTCCAGCAGCCCGGCGGTGGCGGCGGGGTGGACCCATGAGCTGCCACACCTCACCAGGGCGAGGCACGGCGGTGGTCTCCTTGGTGGCCATCGAGGTCCCTTCGGGTCAGGCGGGCAGGAGGTCGGCGACCTGGTCCGGGCAATCCCCGGGCAGTTCGACGGCCGGTTTGAACGAGACGACCGTGCCCTCCACGTCGGCGGGGTAGGCGGCGGTGAACACCACGTCCGACAGGGGGATGCGGGTGACGGACACGACGTAGTCACCGCGGCGGGTGGTGACGTGCCGGCCGAGCGGAACATCGCGGATCTGGCGGGTTGGGGTGGTCACGTCACACACCCCCGGCCGCGCTCGACGGTCTCCCACTGCCCGTACGTCACGACACGACGAACGATTCGCCGCTGCTCACCCTGGTAGTGGCGGGCAGCGGACCTCACTGCGTCTTCGAGGCTGTTGCAGTACTCAATGGCCGCCATGTCCGGGTCGTTTTCGTTGGACAGGATCGCGAACTGCTCCTCCTGGGGCTCGTCGAACACTGCGCCGAGGTCGTTCATCGGGCACCTGCATCCGGGCGAGGCACGGGGCGCACCGAATCAGCCACCACACACCACACCTGCCCCTGCTCGTCACGCACCCGCTCGCCCTGCTTGCCGTCGTACGGCAGCAGCTCGCCCAGCACCACTGCGCCCGCGCGGTCCGGGCGGTGAGCCGAAACCCACTCGCCGTCCTCGATGTAGTCCTTCGCAGTGTCGCTCATCGGGTCTCCCACGGCGCGTTGAGAACCGGCACGATCAACGTCGGAGTGTTGGCGAGAACCCGCACGTGCAGGACCCGAAACACCATTTCGCGGTCGGACAGCATGTCCCGCACCCGGTACACAGTCATCCGACCCGACTCGGTCTTGTCGAGCACGTCGAAGTGCTCCAACCCGAGATAGGTCAGCACGTCGTCCTCGCTGGCGAACGCGTCGTCGGCGACGCGCGGGACGGTGCCGGTCTTGAGCAGGTAGACGGTCTTCGTGCGTCGGAACGGGTTCCTCATCGGGTCTCCTCAGACAAAGCAGCGCGGACCGGGCGCACGTCCAGTGCCTTCACGTACTCGGGGCCTGCGCCGAAGTCAGCGGTGTAGCCCTCCGAGTGCCACGCCAACACCTTCGCGACATCGCCGGACACGAGGTGCTGCACGTGCGTCGGGAGTGTGCTCTCCAACCTTTCCTCGGAAAGCGCGGCGCGGCCGGATCCGCCCGCCTTCACCAACTCCGGGTCAGCCGCGTACTCCGCCTCCAACACCTTCCCCAGACGGCGGTACAGCTCCTCAGTGAAATCCAGATCTGCCACGGCCTCGTCCAAGCGAAGAACGAACTCCAACAGCTCGTCGTGGTCATGGATCATCGCGTTGACGTTCTCTGCCAGCTCGTCGATCGTGGTCTCGGTAGCAACCTTCAGCAGGTAGCTCTTCGGCTCGCTCATCTCTTCTCCTCGGTCACAGAAACAGACAGGGAACCGAACCGGTCGTGGTGCCACTCCGCCAACTCACGGAGGATGCCTGCCGTGTCGTGCTTGCGGATCAGGGGCAGGAACGTCTTCGTGTAGGCGAGGAAGCTGCCGTCGGTCCAGCACTCGCCGCCGAGGATCTCGCAGCGCTCGTCCGCCGGGTCGGGCGCGAAGTCGAACAGGGGCTTGGGCGAGTGGATCGCCACACCGCCGTACGACTCCTCGCCGAACAGTCTGCGTGCCCGCTCGGTGTTCGGCTCCGACCACAACGCGATCGCGCCGTGCTCGTTCTGCACGATCACCTCGAAGCGCTCCACCTGCCCCCGCGGGGACCAGCCCCACACGCGCAGCCCGGGAAGCGAATGGGTTTCGAAGTTCAGGGTTGCCAGTTCGAGTGTCATTTCTTCTCCGTCTCGGGGTGATGGTAAGGCTCGCCGTACTGCCCGCTGGAGTACACGTGCAGCAGGTTCAGACAGTTCCGCAACGTCCACAGCTGCACCTCGTGCAGCATCTCGACGTCGCGCTGCTTGGCCTCGCCAGCTTTAGCGGCCAACTCCTGGTGTATGTCGCGGTCCAGGCGCAGCATCTCCTCGAACCGCTGCACCTGCTCGTGGGTCATGCCCGGGCCGGTGTCATCCGAGGGCGGGTTGGTGGTGTCGTTCATCGCGTCTCCCCAGACAGTCAGGCGGCCGAAGGCTGCTGCACAGCCGGCACCACAATCGGCTCCGGCTTCGGCGGATTCGGCAACACACACGGAGCCACGAACCTGGCCACGTGGTGGATGGTGCGGATGTTCGGGTGGATCACCATCCCGTCGGCGGGGTACTCGCACACCGAGCACGGGACGCCGTGGAGACGGACGAGCCGCGTCGGTTCCTGCGGGTTCATACCGCTTCCCCGTAACCCGCGTTGAACGCCCCGTCGTGACGGGGGATGTCGGCTTGCGCTGCCTTCCACGCGTTCAGGGCCTGGACGCGGCGGTGGGCCTGGTCGAACGCCTCGGCGTAGCAGCGGGCCACCGTGGCGGCGGTGTCAGCGGCCCACGCGGCACGGTCCAACACGAACGCCACAACCCGGCACGCCCGCGCGATCTTCGCGTTCATCGTCTTCCCCGCCCTGCCCGGTCCGCGACGACACCCGCGACCACGAGAACCAGGCCACCGAACAGCACGACCGCGGCGAGGCTGCCGAGGATCAGGCTGGCGGGGTCTGCAAGGAGGTGAAGGATGGTGTTCCTCATGCCACACACTCTAGCTAACATATGCTAGCTGCGCAAGCGGGAAAGTTAAGCCGCGTCGCGGTACTTCGCCGCGATCTCCCGCTCCACCACGGCCCACGACTCCCGAGCCCGCCGACGCACCTCCACCGCCGACAACGGCTCCCCCTCAAACACCGCCCTGCGCCGCGCCAACTCCGCAAAAGTCGGCGCAGACGCCACCGCCGACCAGTCCACAGCCGCCGAAATCCGCCACGACGCCTCCCGCATCGTGCGACGGTGCATCCACTCCACCCACTCGCCCAGCAACTCCGCCACATGCGGCGAAGACGTGAGCAGTCGCCAGCAGTCCGCGGCGAACTGCACCGCCTCCCGCCGGCGCGGATCGTCCTTCGCCAGGGCGAGCCACTCTGGGGAGCCGTACTCCGGCGGCCGAACAGGGCTAGTCATCGCCGCGCTCGATCAGCGGCGGCACCTGCGACTCCCCGAACTGCAACCGGGCAGCGTCGACCGCGTAGGTGCGCAGCACGTCCTTGGCGTCGTCCAGATCCGCGTAGCCACCATCGACACGAATCACGATGTCGTAGGAGCCGCGGTCGTTGGTGACGATCTGGAGCCGCGGCCAATCGTGCCGTTGTAGCAGCAGCGCCGCGAGCGCCATCGTGCGCACGTCGGCGGCGGGTACGCGGTCCCGCTGGTAGTACTCGGTGAGCTGGTCGTGGATACCGGTCATTGATCGAAGCCTTTCGGGTCGTTGCGCTCGAGGTCGCCGTAGTTCCCGTTGAAGATCAACCGGAAGGTGCCCTTACGGCCGTTGCGGTTCTTCACCACAGCCATGTCCACGTACAGGGACGGGCCCTCGACCTCATCGGGTTTCTTCATCACGATGAGCACATTCGAGTCATTCTCGATCTGCGCCGACTCGCGCACGTTCCCATCACGGTTGATCTGCGCGAGCTGCACAATCGTGATGCCCAGTTCCATCACCAGCGCCTTGACCTGTCGAGACAGGTAGGCGACCTGCTGCTCTCGGGACTGCGCCTTGAAACGACTGTCCAGCAGCTGCAGGTAGTCGATGACGGCGAGTTTCACCCCGTTGTGCTTCACGTGGTGCCGCAGCGCAGACGCGACGTACTCGATCGACATCGGGGCGGTGTCGTCGATCAGCAGCGGCTGCTCGTTGAACCACTCGAGAGTGCTCTCATACCGTCGCCAGTTGAAATCCTGCAGGTCGCGGTTCTCGATCGCCGTCAGCGGGATCCGCGCCTTGCGGGCCACGATCCGGTCAAACACCTCGAGCTTGTCCATCTCCGCCGAGAAGATCACCGCCGGGTAGCCGTTCTCCGCGGCGTGAGTGGCGACCTGGATGCCGGCCACTGACTTGCCGAACCCTGTGGGTGCGGCGATGGTGCAGATCCGCTTGGGCAGAAGCCCACCCCCTGAGAACTCGTGGTTGAAGTCGTCCCACGGGGTGGGGATGGTGTTCTCCCGCGTGTGCATCCTGGTGCGCCACGGGTCGACCAGCTCGGAAACCCACGCCGACGACGGCTCCACCCCGGCCGGGTCTGGGATCTCAGGTTCGCCCGCGTAGCCGCCGAGCATCTTCCGCGCGAGCGCCGGCACCTCGAAGTGGTCGCCGTTGTCCACCAGCTCCTTCGCCAGGTAGGTGAACTCGTTGATGTTGCGGTACAGCTCCTCGTCGGACTCGTTCACTGGCGTCTCCTGTCGTCCCCGGTGAGGTTGACGACCCGGCAGGTTTCGGCCAGGCGGGAAGCGACGCGTTCACCGAGCATGTCGGCGATCTGTTTGGACGCGAAGTTGCTGGTGAAGATCGTGGCGTCAAGGTTGTCGTAGCGGGTGTCGATGACCCGCGCGGTCAGCCCGTCGGGGTCATCCGCGGTGCCAAGGTCGTCGATGATCAGCAGCGGGGTTTTGGTGAGCCGGTCGAAGTGCTCGCGAGGCGAGAACCCCGACTTGTAGCGGCCGGCGGCGACCATGTCTGCGTGTTTGACGTACTGGAACACGACGGGGACGCCCAGGCTGGCGATGTAGCGGACCGCGGCGAACGAGTTGTGCGTCTTGCCTGTGCCGACAGGGCCGGCGATGAGCAGGGAGGGGCGCATGCTAATCGGTTTGTTCGAGGGCCACGATGTGGCGATCGCGGCTGCGTGCTGGTCGGCCCACGCCCGCACCTGCGGGTGTGTGAGTTCAGCGGCGGAGTACCGGGGCGGAACCTTGTCGAGGCTTCGCGGGTTGATCTCTTTCGCGACGCTGCGCAGCTCGAGCAGGCGTTCGGGGGGCATGTCGTCGATGGGGTTCACCGGCGCTCCTCTCAGAAGCCCGTGGAGGCGTTGTGCCACTGGTCGCGGCTCGGGTGTCCGTGTGGGTTCCATTTGCGCCTCTGTGGCTCTCCTGGGTCGGAATCCCAGCGGTCGTTGTTGAGCCAGCGTTCGAAGTCTTTGCGGTATCGCTTCTCGGGGTTCGCGGCGAGGTAGGGCGGGATGGCGGCGAGGATGACGCTGGGGTCTGTTCGGGTGATGGCTTCGGTCCAGGCGGCGAACGCTTCGGCCTTGTCGCCTTTGCGTTCGTAGAGCTTCCAGGCGGCTTCGAAGTCGGGGGTGTAGTCGTAGCGCCGCTTGCGTCGGGTGCGGGTCACTTGAGGCTTTGGAAGTGGGTCCGTTGCCGGGTTTTCGAAGAGGGCTTCGGTGTCGTTCGACGCGGCAGCGTCGAAGTTCCCGGTACTTCTCTTTGGGACTTCAAGGGACTTAAGGGACTTGTGATGCTCTGACCTGCGGTTATCATCACCACCGTCATCACTTTTGATGACGCGAGGTGATGATTCTGATGACGCGACCTGATGACGTTGATGATGTAAGGTGATGACGTTCCGGCTCGCGTCATCAGGTCGCGTCATCGATGCGTCATCACCTCGCGTCATCAGTTTCTGTTGCTTCTTCCGCTCCCGATAGCGCCGCGAGTTCTCCGCGAGATCAGCCCTGCGCTTCGCGGCCCGGTCCTCAACCGGATCCACATCGCCGCGATCAATATCGAAGTTGCACGCCCACTCGGGCCCCTTCGGGCCCTCAGTACGGGTGAACCACTTCTCGCTCTCAAGCCAGTTGCGTGCCTCCTCAGCGGCTGCCACGGAGCACCACGCTTCTCGTGCGATGGTCTCGAGACCGATCGTGATGCCGGTGCCGCTGCTCGGGTTGGCGTGGCCGGCCATGATGAGCGCAACAGTGTGGAGGAGCCGGTCGACACGGTCGGTGTTGCCCCGCACGGGTTTGGGGAGGTTGCGGGTCCATTTGATGACGTTGATGGAGCGTCGGGTCATGTGCGGCACCTCCCGGCTGGGCGGGCGGCGCGGGCGAGCATCCCGACGCCGGGGGGTGGCGCGGGCAGGTCGGTGCCGTGGGATGCAGGCTCGTCGAGGGGCATCGATCGGGCTCGTTTCGGCTAGTGGGCGGATGTGGCGCGCTGAGCGCCCCTGGAAGCTCGGGAGAGGGTTTTGCGGAGCGCGGCGTGGGACACGCCGATCTCGTGGGCGATGCGGGCCTGGGACCAGTCGGGGTGGAGGATGCGGAGCGCGTCGTGGTGGGTGAGGACGCTTTGGGAGTCGCGGTTGCGGCGGGGGTAGTCGGAGAGTCGGCGGTGGGTTTTGGCCCAGGGCCAGCAGCGGTCGCGGCAGAGGCCGCGGCCCCCGTGGAGGAGTACTCCGCGGGGGCCTGTGTGGGCCATCAGCATGGGGCGGTGACAGCGCCGGCACGGTTGGGTGGTCATCCGTCGCCGCCGACGAGGTCCTTCAGGAAGGGTCCTTCACGGTCGTACGCTGCCCGATAGTCCGGGTGTGCTGCCATCTTCGCGACCGTCACACCCTCACCTAGGAGCCGCCAGAACACGTGCTCCAAGGTCTCGGGTTCCTGGTCTCCCAAGTCGCATTCCCACAGTCCCAGCCGCCCTTTCGCGGGGATCGCGGTGGTGAGCGGGCGGACGTTGGTGAGCCGCCAGTGGAAGTGGCCAGGGAAGGCCCACGGACCGCATTCGCAGGGTTCCTCGCTGCGGTATCGGTTGCACACGGCGGTTAGGTTCGCGATCGCGACGACCGCGCCGCACTCGGACATGGGCAGGTCGTCCGCGATTCTTTCGGGCAGTTCCGCGCCCTGCGTGCTGGCGAGGTCTCGGACGAGGGCGAAGGATTCTCCGACGCGCGTGTCCCACTTAGAGCGTGTCTCATGTGGTGTGTTTGCGGAGTTTCTTGTAGCAGGTCAGGGCGGCTCCGAGGGTGAGGAAGGCGAGGAAGTGGCTGGCTTT
>NZ_JBEXTX010000052.1:0-51444 GCF_040614175.1 Amycolatopsis sp. NPDC006131 | reverse complement strand
ATAGTTCATCCGGCACCAACCGCAGCGACAACCGATCAACCACAGCCAAGATCATCGCTCACCAGCGGTCGATCACCACGTAAGACACGCTCTAACCCGGGGCGGGCCGGGCCATCAGCGCGTCGGCGATGAAGTTCAGCTCCCGCTCCATCAGGTCCGGCGGGTCGTCCCCGCCGTGCCGCGCCACCGAGTGCCGGTAGCTCACCGCGAGCGCCAGCAGCCCGGCCGCGCTGTCCACGTCGGCCACCGCGAGGTCGCCGTCCCCCGCCGCGATGATCACCGTGCGGACCTGCCGGACCAGCTGCTGGAACCGGTCGTGCAGCGCGTCCCGCACCGCCCGGTGGGTGTCGGCCTCCCGCCACAGCAGGTGGGACAGCATCCGCGACCGGGCGAGCCGCGCGTCGAGTTCGGACACCAGCCGCCGCAGGCTCTCCGCGATGTCGCCGGGCACGACCACCCGCGCGGCGTCGATCTGCTCGTCCGGCAGGCGCTTGATGAGGGCGCTGAGCAGGTCGGCCTTCCGCCGGAAGTAGTAGTGCACGAGACCCTTCGGCACGCCGGCCCGCTCGGCGATCCGGGAGGTCGGAGTGGCGTCGAAACCGCTTTCCGCGAAGAGGTCCTCGGCCGCACGGAGGATCCGCTCCTTGGCCGGGAGGTCGTCGCCGTGTTCGGTCCGCGCCACTCCGCCCGCCTCTCGTACAGCTCGCCGGCCCACAACGCTAACCGAAAACCGGCTCGTCGTGGGCCGACCGGGGTGACTGCCTCAGTGCGCGGTCGTCATCCCACCGCGGTGCACCGCGTTCGCCACCGGCAGTGCCGCCAGCCCGGCGATCGCGGTCAGGGCGCCGATGATCCACGAGGACCACGCCGCCACGTCCAGTGCCGTGTAGGTCATCACCCACGGTGCGATGAACAGCAGCGCCCCGAGGATGACCTGGACCCCCTCGCCGTAGACGAGGCCCGGCATGGACAGCGAAAGCAGGCCGTCCAGCGCGATGAGGGCGCCCAGCACGATCATCGTCCACATGGTGGTGGTGTCGGTGTCGGCCCACAGGGGCGTCAGTACCGCCACCACCCCGAGCACGACCTCGGCCCAGTCGTGCGGACGGGTCCACGCCCGCTTCGAACGATCAGCCATTCGTGATCACCTCCGAACCCGATCCGGGAGACCACGCGGCGCGGTCTCCGCACTGCCATGGTGCGCCTTGATTGGCCGGCCGGTCAATCAAGGTTGGATTACGGCGAACCCGGCACAACGGACGGGTGAGGTAGCCCTCCTCCCGGGCAGTGGCGGATGACGTTACTGGCCAGTAATGTCAGGCACTCCAACCCAGCGCAGGGAGGCCCACATGACGATCACGGACATCCGGGATGCGATCCTCGCCGGCGAGACCGCCGAAGTGGGCGCTCTGCCGGTGCCGGAGGCCTACCGCGGCGTGACGGTCCACGCCGACGAGGCCGGCATGTTCGACGGCATCCCCTCCCGGGACAAGGACCCGCGCAAGTCGCTGCACGTCGACGAGGTGCCCACCCCCGAGCCTGGGCCGGGCGAGGCGCTGATCGCCGTGATGGCCAGCGCGATCAACTACAACACCGTGTGGACGTCGATCTTCGAGCCGATCCCCACGTTCAAGTTCCTGCAGCGCTACGGGAAGCTCTCGCCGCTGGCCAAGCGCCACGACCAGCCCTACCACGTGGTCGGCTCGGACGCGGCCGGCGTCGTGCTGCGCACCGGGCCGGGCGTGCACCGGTGGCAGCCGGGCGACCAGGTCGTCGCGCACTGCCTCAACGTCGAGCTGGAGGGCCCGGACGGGCACAACGACACGATGCTCGACTCCGACCAGCGGATCTGGGGTTTCGAGACGAACTTCGGCGGGCTCGCGGAGCTGGCGCTGGTCAAGGCCAACCAGCTGATGCCCAAGCCGGACCATCTGACCTGGGAGGAGGCCGCCTGCCCCGGGCTGGTCAACTCCACCGCCTACCGGCAGCTGGTGACCCCCAACGGGGCGAACATGAAGCAGGGCGACGTGGTGTTGATCTGGGGCGCCTCCGGCGGGCTCGGGTCGTACGCCACGCAGTTCGCGCTCAACGGCGGCGCGATCCCGGTGTGCGTGGTGTCCAGCCCGGAGAAGGCGGAGATCGTCCGCCGGATGGGTGCCGAACTGGTGATCGACCGCAATGCGGAGGGTTACCGGTTCTGGAAGGACGAGAACACGCAGGACCCGAAGGAGTGGCAGCGCTTCGGCGCGCGCATCCGAGAGTTGACCGGCGGTGAGGACCCGGACATCGTGTTCGAGCACCCGGGCCGGGAAACGTTCGGCGCGTCGGTCTACGCGGCGCGCAAGGGCGGCACGATCGTCACCTGCGCGTCCACCTCCGGATACCTGCACCAGTACGACAACCGGTACCTGTGGATGAACCTGAAACGGATCATCGGCTCGCATTTCGCGAATTACCGTGAGTCGTGGGAGGCCAACCGGTTGATCGCGAAAGGCCTGATCCACCCGACGCTGTCCCGGACGTACCCGATGACCGAAACCGGGCAGGCGGCGCTGGACGTGCACCGCAACGCCCACCAGGGCAAGGTCGGTGTGTTGTGTCTCGCCCCGGAGGAGGGTTTGGGCGTGCGTGATGTGGAGAAGCGGTCCAAGCACATCGACCGGATCAATTTGTTCCGCGGCGCCTAAGTAGTCTGGGCCGCATGAGCCTTGGCGACGAACGAGAGCTTGTACCGCTCGGCGCGGGTTTCGACCTGGCCAAGCGCGGTTACGACCGCCACCAGGTCGACGAGCACCTCGAACGGCTGGACAGCGACCTGAAAATGCTCGCCGCCGACCGGGATGCCGCCATCTCGCAGGCCGGCGACCTCGCCCGGCAGCTGGAGCAGGCTCGCGGCGAGATCGAGAACCTGCGCGGCCAGGTCGAGCGGCTGGGCCAGCCGCCGACGACGGTCGAGGGCCTGTCCGAGCGGTTGCAGCGCATGCTGCGGCTGGCGCAGGAGGAGGCCGCCGACACGCGGGCCCGCGCGGAGGCCGAGGCCGGGCACATCCGGGCGAAGGCCGAGTCGGACGCCAGCGCCATGCGCGCCCGCTACGAGCAGCTGCTGTCCGAGCTGGACGCGCGGCGCAAGGAGATGGAGGCCGAGCACCGCAAGGTGCTGGAGACCGCGCGCGCCGAGGCCGAGTCGATCACGAACAAGGCCAAGGAGGAGCGGGACCGGCTGGACCGCGAGGCCGAGCAGCGCCGCACGCAGGTCGAAGAGGACTTCGAGATCGCGATGGCGGCCCGGCGCACCGAGGCGATGCGGGTGCTGGCGGAGCAGGAGGCGACCAGCAAGGCGGAAGCCGAACGCCGCGTCCGCGAAGCGACGGACGAGGCCGCGGCGATCCGCAAGAAGGTCGCCGAGGAGGAGGCCGCCGCGAAGGCCGAGATCGAACGCCGCCGCCGCGAGTCCATCGAGGACGCCAACCGCCGCAAGACGGAGTCGATCACCGAGGCGAACGCCCGGGTGGCGGAGGCGTCCGACGAGGCGGCGCGCCGCGTGCGCGAAGCCACGGAGGAGTCGAACCGCCGCATCAACGCGGCCGCCGACCGGGTGGAGGCGCTGCGCAAGCTGCGCGCGGGAATCGCCGAACAGGTCAAGGCAGCGCGCGAAGTGCTGCTAGAGGCCAATTCGGTGCTCGGCGAAGCCGAACCGGTGATCGAGCCCCTACCCGAGGAGCGCGAGACCGCCCCGGCGGGGAAGCCCTCCGGGAGGCAGTAGAGGCGCGGGCGGGGCAGCGCTCTCGAGCGGAGTGACACCTCAGCGCGGCAGCGCTCCCGGACGGAAGTGACACCTCAGCGCGGCAGCGCTCCCGGACGGAAGTGACACCTCAGCGAGGCAGCGCTCCCGGACGGAAGTGACACCTCAGCGCGGCAGCGCTCCCGGACGGAAGTGACACCTCAGCGCGGCAGCGCTCCCGGACGGAGGTAACGCCTGGCGGGGCGGGCTGAGCCACTTTGGCCAGCCCCTCCCGCCACCACACATCCCGCCCGGAGCACATCGCCAAGGCGGCAGAGCCGAACCACCTCCACCAGGCGCTTCCCCCACCAGGCACGCCCTGCCACCAGGCAAGCTGCGCCCCGCTCTGCACATCCCGGGCGGGCCGAGCCGTCAATCCGACCCAGGACTCCAGTCGGTCAGGCTCGATCCCGCTCGACCTCCACGGCCACCGGAGGCAGGATCCAGCTCGCCGCGATCTTCGCAGCCACTGTGGCCTGCGCGGTTGTCCCCGCCAGACGAGGTGTGCCGGGTGAGCTGTCACGGCCCGCCGAAGAACGTGAAACCGTCCCCGGTGGTGGGGCTGCGCAGAAACCGACTGGCGAGTAACCTAGGGCGCCACTTGCGAAAGCGCACAGGCGCGCACCCTTGCCGGAGGTATTGGGATGGCTGCATACCGGACCGTGGTTGTCGGTACGGACGGGTCTGATTCATCGTTCCGCGCGGTCGACCGGGCGGCGGCCGTGGCCGCGGACTCCGGCGCCACGCTCGTCATCGTGTGCGCCTACTACCCGGCGAGCAGGCAGGACGTGGAGAAGGCCCAGGACGTCCTCGGCGAGGAGGCCTACCAGGTGGTCGGCTCGGCGCCGGCCGAGGACACGCTCCGCAGTGCCCGCGACCGCGCCCTCAAGGCCGGCGCGGGGTCGACCGAGACGATCGCCGTGGTCGGGGAGCCGGTCGAAGCCTTGCGCAAGGTCGTCTCCGACAAGTCGGCCGACCTGCTGGTCGTCGGCAACCGGGGCCTGAACACGCTCACCGGGCGGCTGCTCGGGTCGGTGCCGTCGGAGGCGGCGCGCAAGTCGGGCGTCGACGTCCTGATCGTGCACACCACGTAGGCCGTGGTGGACTCCGAGCGCCTCGAGAGCATCCTGCTCGGCGGCAAGCGCCGCTACACGCGGCTCGAGGTGGCCGAGAAGGCGGGTGTGCCCATCGAACGGGCCACCCGCCTGTGGCGGGCGCTGGGGTTCGCCACGGTCGGCGACGACGAGGTCGTCTTCACCGACGCCGACGTCGAGGCCGTCCGCACCACCGACCAGCTGATCTCCTCCGGCCTGCTCGACCAGGGCCTGGAGGCGCCGGTGGCGCGCACGCTGGGCCTGCACTTGTCCCGGCTGGCGGAGTGGCAGGTGCGGATGCTGTGGACGCTGATCACCGAGAACGAGCACCTCGGCCAGGACGACTCGCAGGTCGTGACGCTGGTCGAGCGCCTGCTGCCGGAGTTGCAGCGCGTGCAGGACTTCGTGTGGCGGCGGCACCTGGCGGCCTTCGCGGGCCGGGCGCTGGCCTCGCCGGAGGAGGACCTGGAGGCGCGGACGGAGGTCGTCGGGTTCGTCGACATGGTCGGCTACACGCGGCTGACCCGCCGCCTCGACGAGAGCGAGCTCAGCGCCGTGCTGGAGGGCTTCGAGCTGCTCGCGACCGAGGTGATCGCCGACCACCACGGCCGGGTGGTGAAGATGATCGGCGACGAGGTGCTGTTCGTCGCCGACGCGCCGGCCGATGCCGCTGAGATAGCGCTGACGCTGACCGAACGCACAGCGGCGGACGCCGAACTGCCGGAAGTCCGGGCGGGCCTGGCGGCGGGAAGGATCTTGAGCCGCTTCGGCGACGTGTACGGGTCGGTGGTGAACATGGCCGCACGCCTCACGTCGGTGGCGCGCCCCGGCACGGTGCTGATCGACCGCGAACTCGCGGGCGAGCTGGCGGAACTGCCGGGTTTCACGGTGCGATCCCGCCGCCCGGCGACGGTCCGCGGCTACGCGCGGCTGCACCCGTACGTGCTCAGGCGGGATTAGCAGGCCGAGCGGAAATCGATGCGACCACCGGTGCCCCGGCGGCCGCATCGATCGTCAGGCTCAGTTCGCGGGCAGGACCGCGTACTGGCAGAGGTAAAGCTCTGACCAGCAGCGGAAGCAAGATCATGGGACAAACGTGGGACCGAAGGGCCATGAGCCCGAGAGGTACCAATGGCCCAGACCCGAGCCCGCTCGCTCGTCGCGATCCTCGTTCTGCTCGCGTTCCTGACCGGCACGAGCCCGGTCAGCGCACCGGCTGACGCCGCCGCTCCCCCGAAGCAGTGCGCGTGGGCGACGGAGTACAACCGCACCCTGGACGAGCTCGGCGAGAACCGGGCGCTGTGGCGCGTCGGCGACGTGCCCGACACGGGCTGGGGTGAGGCCAGCGATGCTGGTGCGGTGGTCGACGCGCTGGTGCCCTGCCGGTATGTCGCCGACGTGGTGCGACACGAGCACATGCACCTGCAGCAGGTCCGCCAGTTCGGGTCGGGTCGGTTTGCCGCGTTCGTGCTCGGCGCTGACCGGATCGAGATCGTGGCGGACTGCGCATCGCTGCTGGCTGGGTCTCGGTACACGCCCTACGTCGACTTGGCCGGCGGGTGCTCCGAGCGGGACCTGCGGGATGCGCGGCAACTGCTGCTCAAGCGCTAGCTTGCGATGTCGCGGGATCTGCCCCGTGTTCGCTACTCGTTCTGGCGCGCGCGGCGCAGCTCGGCCTTGACCTTCTCCAGGTCCCAGCGATACTGACCGCCCGGCGTCACGAACTCGGGTGTGATCATCCCGTCCTTAGCCCATCGGGCGATGCTCTGGCGCGACACGTCCAGCGCTTTCGCAAGCTGCGACGAGGTCAAGAGCGCCATTCCGCGCACGTTAGATGTTGATCATCGTTCGTGGCACGTCCGATGAGTCAGATGCGCTATGTTAGGTCGGATAGGTCACATGGGTCAGTCGCGAACGGAGGTCACCGGTGCCGAACGTGTCCGTCTCCCACGTCGAGCCCGAGTGGCTGGTGATCGCCGAGCGTCTTCACCTGCGGATCCAGCGCGCCATGCGCGAGGGCTACCTGGACGAGATGTGCGCCACCGCCTGCGGGCTGATCGCCACCCGCTCGGCGCTCGACCTCCGCCTGGACCCGGACGAGGTCCAGCGCTGCCCGGCCTGCCGCCTGCTCGAACCCGGCATGGCCCAGGGAGTCGACGCCTACCTGGCTGCGAGGACCTCATGACGTTCTCGTACTCGGAGTTCCAGAAGGATCCGCTGGTCAAAGACGTGAACCGAGCACGCCGCGCGTCGTACTTCGAGGCCCACGACGGCACGATCACGCTGCTGGACACCGGCGAGACCCTGCCCCCGGAGCCGGGCGAGCACGCCGGCGAAGACGTGCGCCGTCCCTGATCAGGGGGCAGACCAGGCGCGCGAGGAGCCCCCGGCCCGTACACCTCCAAGTCCCCGGGCCGGGGGTTCCGCTACTCGACGTTGTTCGGCACCCGCCACACGCCGTAGATGGTCGCGCCGGCGGCGACGAGCGCGGACAGGGCGGCCGGGAGTTCCCCGGCGCCGATGACGTTGTCGGCGACGATCGGGGCGAGCGCGGTGCACAGCCCGCCGACCGCGGCCACGATCGCCTTCGCTGCCTTCCCGAGGTTCACGACCGCCCTCACTTCCGGGTGTAGACGACGGACAACGACGGGCAGGAGCCGTCGGAGACGCACTCGTACTCGATGGAGAAGGCGAAGCAGCCCTTCGGCAGCTTCCACCACTCGCGGGTGTCCTTCGGCAGCTCGTCGACGAACCGGTCGTCCGAGCCGGCCGCCGGGTCGCCGCCGCCGGGGAAGTAGACCTTGACGTTGCGGAGCCCGTCGAACCCGGACGCGAGGCTCACGTACACGTCCTGGACCAGCGTGGAGACGCCATCGGACTCCAGCGTCAGGGTGTCGCGGTGGTAGCCGGCCCCGCGGGGCAGGGTGTGGGTGAACATGATCTCGTCCTCCTGGTTCATCGCGGCCGCGGCGGCCGGGGGGATGGGGTCGACGCCGGGCCAGTAGTCGGCGACGCACGACAGGTCGTAGGGCTTGCCCAGGCGCTTGTCGTCGGCGTACTGCTTCGCGACCGCGGTGATGCCGTTGAGCGTGGGCAGCTCGCGCTCGCCGTTGTAGTGGGCGATCCAGTAGTGGGGCTGCGGCACGCGGAAGTCGTTGAACGCCTCCTGCACCTCGCCCCACGTGGCCTTGTTGCAGTAGATCGTCGGCGCCACCCCGGCGCGGCGGCGCATCTGCGCCCAGCCGGGCGCCTCTGCGGGGATCGCCAGGCCGGGCTCCACGTCGAGCACGTGCCCGTCGTTGGTGCTGGCCTTCTTCGCGATCCGGACCTTGACCGCGCGCGGGAAGCGGGCCCACTCCTCGGCGGACCACTTCGGGATCGTGTACTGGTCGACGTACCCGGCGACCATCCCGGCGTCGGCGGGGATGTTGTTCGCGCGGGTGGAGTCGTACATCGTGCGCACGCTCAGCCTCCTGTGAATGCCGTGATGAGGGCACCGGCGAGCGCGCCGAGCGCGCCGCCCCCGCCGGTGGCGACCCACACGCGCCGCTCCAGCGCGCGGATGCGGGTCTCGTGGTCCGCGCTCTGGGCTTTGACCTCTTCGCGCAGGGTCTTCATCTCGCCGCGGATTTCCTTCACGGCGTCGTGCGTGGCGCGCACCTCGTCGTACATCTCCTTGGTGGTGATCACCACGTCACCGGGCTGTGCCATGACTCCTCCCTCAGTCCTTGATCTTGATGGCCCAGAACGTGGTCAGACCGCCGCCGTTGTTGCCGGTCGTGCCGCCCTCCAGCCACCGGGTGCTGCCGGAGGTGTGGCCGGCGTTCACGCGCAGCACGTCACCGACAGCTAGGCGACGCCGGTTGGTGGCTTCCTGACCGTTGCCCTCGGCGGCGTTGGTCGAGCTGGGCAGCAGGTTGTAGGCCACGGTGTTGGCGTAGGCGAACCCGCCCGTGGTCTTGTTCTTGGTGATGCCGAGCACCCGGTAGCCGACGGTGTCGGCGGACCACTGCGTCCGCACGCCAACGTCGTACAGACCGGCTTCGCGGATGATGAGCGCGAAGTCGTCGCCGCCCGACGAGCTGGGACGCCACATCGGGTTGCCGCCGACGCTGTCGTTCTGCTCGAACCCGGTCATCGGGACCGTCTGCGGGACGCCGGGCGAGATCGAGCGCGCGGTGTCGTTGTACAGCACGCACGCGGGCATGCTCGGGTTGAGCGGGACCCACGCGGTCCCGGTCCACCGGTAGACGCGCCAGTCCACAGCGGACACGAGCAGCTGGTTGGTCGCCCCGGACGCCGGCAGCGAGGACACCACCCGCAGGGTCTTGAGGAACTGGCCCTCGACATCCTCGGCGAGTTCCTGCATGTCGGCGGGGACGTTCGGCGGATCGGTCAGCGCCGGGTACCGGAAGCCGAAGGTGGGTGTGCTGGGCATGGTTCTCCTCCCTCAGAAGGGCATGACGACGAGTCGGCGGCGGCGGAAAGCAGCGGGGCTGGCCGGGGTGTAGCCCGTGACGGTGGCGCGCTGGTACAGGACGGTGAAGGTGTTGAGGCCCTCGTTGAGGCCCATCGTCTGGTCGAAGAGCTGGACGGTGGTGGCGGTCGCGCCGAGGTAGACGATCCCGGTGGAGGAGGCATTGCCCAGGTCGAACCCGCCACCGGAGGCCGGCGCGTTGTCCCCCACGCCCGCGGCGATGTTGGAGGCACCGGAGACCTGGACGGAGGCGTATCCGTAGCAGTTGGCGGCCGCGATCTGCGCGGTGAGGAACACCAGGACCCGGCGCGACGAGGACACGTACACGTCGGTGCAGGTGGGGCCGCCGGAGGCGACGAAGGTGCCGGAGGTGATGTCGATCTGCGGTTCGACGAAGTCCTGCCGGACGCCGAGCGCGGCGCCCGCGCCGGGCGCGGAGACGCGGCCGAGGATGAAGTACTGGGTCTGGAACCGCATGATCACGACGGTGTCGCCGGGTGAGAGCACGATTCCGGCGCCGGTGGAGAGCACCTTCAGGTTGGTGAAGGTGACGCCGTTGATGTCGACGGTGTTCAGCCCGGTCAGCGTGTCCCAGGACTCGATGACGCCCGTGTGGTAGCCGATGTCGGTGTTGCCGGTGGTCTGCTGCTGGAACCCGGCGACCATCAGCGCGGCGATCTCTTCGGCCCTCATGCGACACCTCCGAGGATCTGTTCGCGGGTGGTGGCCTGCATGACGCCTGCGGCGTCGAGCGGCACGGTGAGCGTTTCGATCACGTGTCGCTCGGTGCTGTGCCGGTCCGAATAGGACAGCTCGATGGGGTCGAGCGGTTCGAGCGCGACGTTGGGGACCATCGAGAAGTCGACGTTGTACGGCAGACCGAGCTGCCGCGCGAGCATCGCGTCTGCGGCGGCTTGCGCCTGCTCGGTCGTGGTGATGAAGCTGGAGCTGTAGAACCGCGGCACCTTGCCGAACGGCCCGTTCCAGTAGGTCGGGCTGCTGGGGTTGAGGTCGAGCGCGACCGCGCGCACCGGAGGCTGTTCGCCGGCCTGCTCACCGGTGGCGACGACGGCGTTGTACACCCCGTCGCGCTTCAGGCGCCGGGCCACGGTCGCGACGACGCCGCCGCGGCCGTGGTTGACGGTGAACACCGGCTGGGTCGGGTCCGGCGCGGTCTCCACCCGCAGGCGCCCGGCGTAGTCCCAGTACATGACCTTGCCGAGCGATTCGGCGATGTCCTTGAGGAACTTGTACCGGTCGTCCTCCAGCACGTGGCTGGACGGGAACGTGGTGGCGCCGGCGTCGAAGTCGAACAGGATGATCGCGCCCGGGTAGACCTCGCCCACGAGGAAGTCGAAGATCGCCGCGACCGAGGTGCCCGCACCGAACTCGCGCGGTGCGAGCGGGCGGGCGTCGATGATGCCGGACATCCGGTCGCGGCCGTCGAGCTGGATCTCGCCGTTCGGGGCGTTCTGTTGGTCGGTCTCGTAGAGGCGGAAGTAGCCCTGCGAGACCCACTCGGTGCCGCCGTCGCCGTAGACGATGCCGCGCTCGATGAACACCTCGTTGCCGTAGGGGGTGAGCAGCCCGCCGGCGCTGGCCGGGAACTCCCATTCGGTGGTGAGGTCGAGAGTGGCGCGGATGTCGGCGGTGGCGTCCAGCTTCACGTCACCGGACACGATCGGGATCTCGACGCCCACCGGGTTGACCCCGGTCTGCCCCGGCGTGCACACGCGGGCGCGCGAGGCCATCGCGTGCGAACCGCGCACGGTGGTGAGGAAGCGGTCGGAGACGGGCCTCATGGCACGATCACGTCCGGTGGGTCGGCGATGCGGTCGAGCACGTCGGCGTACTGCGGCTCCGCGGCCAGGAGGTCGGCGTAGGTGGCGAACGTGGCGAGGATGTCGGCGTAGAGCACCGTCGAGCCGACGATCGTTCCGGCCGGGGCGGCGACCTCGGTCAGCGGCAGGTCGAAGAACCGGCGCTTGGTGCGCTTGGAGTGGCGGTCCATCGTGATGTCGCCGATCACGTAGTACCCGCCAGGGAACGGCGCGCCTGCGGGGACGTGCAGCAGCACCGGTTCCCCGGTGGAGAAGCACAGGTCCAGGTCCTCGGCCACGTCGAGGTCGACAGCGGTGATGGTGAGCGTGTACCGCTTCGACCCGCGCAGGTCCGTGACGGCGACCGGCAGCGAGCGGGAGATCACGTCGATGATCCCGGCCCGGGCCGGGCGCGTGATCGCCGACCAGTCGGTGACCGTGACGGCCCGGTTCAGGTACGGGCGCTGGACGTTCTTGATCCACGCCACCTGCATGTCCGGCGTGACCACGGCGGTGTCGCGGGTGACGTAGTCGGCGCGGCGGAACGTCGCGAGCGTGGCCTTGGAGATCGCGGCCGCCCCGCCGGTGATCGTGACGGTCCCGGCCGGGATGGTCGTGGGGTAGGCGGCGAGGAAGACGAACAGGCTGTCGCCGGAGCCCGCGGTGTTGCTGACCCGGGTCACGTCGACGAACCCGCCCGGGGTGCCCCACCCGGTGTGCTGGGCCTGCTTCCACGCGAACAGCACCGTGAGCCGGTCGCCAGCGCCGCCGGCGGTGATGCCCGGGTAGGCGATGTTCTGGGCGGAGGCGTTGTTCTGCCACACCGACACCTCGGGCGCCAGCTCGGCGTTGCGCAGCGCCCACACCACCGCCGCGGTCGAGTCGCCCGCGGCGCCGCCGGTGAACGTGACCGTCGGGGCGGCGTCGCCCGGGACGTAGCGGCGGCCGAAGATCTTCGTGCTGCCCGTGGTGTGCAGCGTCGACCACCCCGCCGGCGCGTTCGGCGCGGCCGCGGTATTGCGGATCGTGGCGAACAGCAGCAGCAGATCCCCCGCCGCGACCGCGGTCGGCAGCGCCGGTGTGAGCGGCGCGTTGTCGCCGGTGACCGGCCCGGCCGGGGTGACGCCGACGGAGGTGATCGCGCCGCTGTCCACGTAGGACGCGCGGTAGTAGTTCGGCACCCCGGGCGCGAACTCGTAGTCGTCGAGCTGCCCGGCACCGGAGGTGAGCGGCACGGTGTCGCCGCCGCGCACGGTGGCCCAGGTGATCTGGTCGGTGCTGCGCTCAATCAGCGCGTAGTCAGCCTGCGCCGGGGCGCCGGTGACGGCCAGGCGCACGCGGGACAGGTCGTCGGCGTAGGTCGCGGTCAGGGTCATCGCGCGGCCCCCACTCCCTGCAGCACGGCGCGGCGAGTCGCCCGGTCGCGCCGGTCGAGCTTGATCTGGAACACCTGCGAGATCCCCTCGCTGAGATCCACGTGCAGCTCGAGCACCTCAGCTCCGGTGCCGCCGCCGATCGCCTCGGCGGTGGTGTTGGCGTTGGTGACGCGTCCGGTGCGGCCCGGGGTGAACAGCTCGGGCCCGCGCTCGCCGACGAGGTAGGACTGGCCAGCGCGCGCGGTGCCGCCCTTGGCCAGGTACGGGATGTTCGGGATCGAGGGGATGCCGACGAGCCCGGTCACGTTGTTCACGCCGTTGATCGCGCCGTTGATGACGCGGAGCACGGCGTTGATCGCGGACTTGATGCCGCCGACGATGCCGTCCCAGATGCCGCCGGCGAAGTCGGCGAGCCCTGAGAAGAACCCGCGCACCGCGTTGATTGCGCCGTCCCAGGTGCGGCGGAACCAGTCGATGACGCCGCCGATGATGTTGCGGGCGCCGTTCCAGATGCCGGAGAAGAACCCGCCCAGCGTGTTGAAGACGCCGACGAACCAGTTCCACACGTCGTTCCACCGGTCGCGGAACCAGCCGACGACCGCGGTGATCACGTCGGAGACGAACTTCCACACCGCGTCCCACACGCCGCGGAAGAAGTCCAGGTTGGACACGATCAGCACGATGATCGCGATCAGCGCGACGATCGCGGCGATGACCAGGCCGATCGGGTTCGCGCTGAGGGCGGCGTTGAGCGCCCACTGGGCCACCGTGTAGGCGGCGACCGCGGTCCGCCACAGGTTCACCGCGGTGGTCACCGTCTGGATCACGAGCGCGAGCCCGCCGACCGCGATCACCAGCGGCCCGATCCAGGTCATGTTCTGCGCCAGGAACGTCGCCAGCCCTTGCAGCAGCGGGCCGAGGAACTGGATCGCCGGGACCAGGAACGCCGCGATCTGTGTAGCAAGCTGGGCGAAGGCGTCGAGCAGCGGCGGCAAAGCGGGGGCGATCGCCTTCAGCGCCGCGCCGAGCACCCCGGACACCGCCTGGCCCACGGTGCCGACCGCCTGCGCCAGCGCCACGATCGCGTCGTGGCCCTCGGCGGACTCGACGAACTCGCGCACCATCTTGATGACCGGGCCGAGCACGCCGCCGAGCCCCACCCCGGCGTCGGTCAGCGCGCCGAACACCGCGGCCACGATCCCGCCGATGTCACCGAGGATCGCGAACAGCTCCCGGAACGCCTCAATGGCGGTCCGGATCCACTGCTCGATGTTGCCGGTCTCGGCCATCCGGTCGACCCACGCCTTGAACCGCTCACCGACCGCACCGAGCCCCGAGGTCAGCTCGACCAGAATCGGCGCCGCCACCGCGCCGATCCGCACGAACGCGGCGATCACCGGCACCAGGAACGCCCCGATGTTCTGGATCACCCGCGACGTGGCGGACAGGATCGTGTTCACCTGCCCGATCGCGGCCGGCGTCTTCAGCCAGATCGTCAGCTTGGTGAAGACCCCGCCCATCGCGGTCGCGACCTGCTGAAACCCGCCCGTGAGCTGCGGCAGGGTGCCCTTCAGGTTGTTCACCCCGGGTGTCAGCGACTTCTCGAACGAGTCGGACACCTTCGCCTTGAGCCCGTCGAGCGTGGGGCCCAGCTGGTCGAACGCGCGCTGGATCCCCTCGCCGCCGAGCTTCACCGCGATCATCGCCGCAGCCACGCGGAACAGGGCCGCCGGCGCGAGCCCGGCCGCGCCGGACATGGCGATGAGCGCGGTGGTCAGGCCCATCACGACGGCGATGCCGCCGGACAGGTTGGAGATCGTCAGGGCGCCGCGGGCGAGCGCGCCGAACGTGCTGTTGACCGCGGAAGTGAACTTGCCGAGGTTCTTCCGGTTGGTCTCGGTCTGCTGCTCCAGCGCGCGCAGCTGCGCCGAGGCGACGCCGGTCGCGGCGACGAGGCCCTTGGCGGTGCCGTCGAACTTGATCGTGATCGTGCGGGTTCCGGCGGCCATCAGGCGTCCTCGCTGAAGTCGCGGATGATCCCGTCGGCCACCGCCGTCCACTTCGCGGCGATCTCGGCCTGGCTGTTCTCGACGACCGGGAAGAACCAGTAGGCGTCACGGCCCTGGTGCGGCCGGCCGAACTGGCGGTAGTAGTTCGAGCCGAACACCGACCCGAACAGCAGCTTGTACGCCGGGGCGCGGTTGCGGCCCAGCCGCTTGGTGCCGCCCGCCCGGATGGCCGGCACCCGGTCGCGCACCGCGGCGACCGTGGTGGCGACGAGGCGCGACTGCGGCGCCTCGTCGGCCATGCCCTCGGCCTTGACCTTGGCGGCCAGGGCGCGGGACAGCTCGAGCGTGGCGTCCTTGAGCCGCTTCGTGGCGTCCTTCGGCAGGTCGTTGAAGGCGCGCAGCGTCGGGCGCAAACCGACGATGCTCATCTTCACCGTGAGCGAGGTCTTGGCCACGAGAATCACCTCCGGGGACGGCCGGTCAGCCTGAGTACTGCGGGCCCCCGGCCCCGGGCTCACGGTGGGCGGTTGTGCCCTTGCCCCGTGAGGCGGCTTTCTCGCGTTCCTCCAAGATGGACAGTGCGGTGACGACGGTCGCGTGGTGCTGGTCGTCCTCGGCAACCCAGACGCTGGGCGGAATCCCGGTCTCGATCGCGAGGGCGATCAGGGTCCGGCGCAGGCTGCCTACTGGGTAGGGTCCGGCTCCTTCACCGTCTCCTCCAGCTCGAACTCAAGGTCGCAGCTGGCCTCGAACTCCTGCAGCGTGCCGGTGAACTGCTGCGTGCGGCGGGCGGCGAAGTGCGCCACCTTGTACAGGTCCGCGGTGTGCAGGTTCTCCATCAGCTGCTTCAGCGAGCCGCCCTTGGTGGTGCGCTCCCAGTTCAGGATGTCGCGCGTGGTGGCCTTGACCTCGAACTTCTCGCCACCGTCCGGCGCGATCGTAAAGTCGATCACAGCTTGAACACTCCCCTCGTAACGTCCGTGACGGACGAGTAGTCGACGTAGGCGCGCTTGGCGTCCGCAGTCCCGTTCGGCCGCCCGAAGGTCGACGAGGACAGCGGCCCGATCAGCCGGGTGCCGGCCGCGGGCACGGACACAACCAGGTCCTCCAGGTCCAGGCCGTCGACCTCGACGGTGGCCTGCACGGTCACGGTGACCGGCGAACCGCCACCGTTGGTCACCTGCAGGAACACGAGGCCGGTGTCGATGATGTCGCCGTCGGCGACCGGCGCGGTCAGCGCCGGGGCCAGCCCGGTCTTGACGATCTGCTGCGTGGCAACGGAAGTGCGCGCCATGTCAGGCCACCCTCTCGTAGGTCAGGCCGTCGCCGAGCGTGCCGATGATCTGCAGCGTGACCTCGCTGGTCTCGGTCGCGCGTGCGTCCCCACCGACCGGCGGCGGCTTGAGCAGAACCTGTCCGGTCCACCGGACGTGCTCGCCGACGATGTCGGGGTGGTGGTCCAGCACGAAGTCGGCGACCTCGTTGGCGTGCGCCCACAGGTAGTCCGACAGCCCGTTCGAGCGCCAGTCGCTGAAGAACGTCAGCTCCAGCGTGGGCTCGTCGTCGGTCTCCTCGACGAAGCTGTTCGCGCCGCTGCTGCAGAACGTGTACTGGCGGTCGCCGTCCTGCACACCCGGGTCCAGGTTCCACGTCTGCACCTGGCACTCGAAGGACTGGCCATCGATGGTGAAGTTGATGATCTTGAGACGCCGCTGATGCACCATCAGAGGCTCACCTCCACGGAGAGCGAGTAGCTGGGAAGGTTCTGGCTGCCGGTCGGGTACATGCCCGGGTCCGCGCTCTGCACCACCGCGTCCGGCACCGTGTCGATCGCAGCCGTGACCGGGCCGACGAGCTGCCACAGCCGCTCCAGGGCCCGGGAATCCAGGTCGACGATCAGGAACACGGGGAACGTGGCCGTCGTGGGTGCGGGGCCGTAGGTGCCCCAGGTCAGCTGCGGCGCGCCGAGCAGCACCGCCGGCGGGGCCAGGTTGTCGCCGATCGTGTAGAAGCGCAGCCGGCTGTCGGCCGTCTTGAGGACGGCTTCGAGCTGCTGTGCGGCCTCGAACACGGTCCTCATGCGAACACCGGCCCTCGGTACCGGCCGATGCCCAACAGCCGTTCGATGTCCGGGTCGAACGACGGGATCCGCGCCGAGCCCAGCTCGCCCATAGCCACGAGCGCGTCCGGCGACCGGCGGCGGGTGAACCACCGGCCGGCCAGCCGGATCGTGCCCAGCACGAGGTCCGGGTCGGGCTTGGGCTGGGGGTTGACTTCGTCCTCGGTGTAGTCGATGTCCGACCGCACACGCTCAACGAACGCCACCGCCGCGTCGAGCTGCACCTCAAGCACAGCGTCGTCGCGCACGTCGTCTGGCTCGGTGATCTTCAAGTCGAGCTTGAGGTCGTCGAGCGTGGGCGGCCAGCTCATCGTCACGCGCCCGTGGCGAGGGTGAGCACCTGCACGGAGCCCGGGTTGCGGACCAGGACGCCGACGTAACCCCAGATGCCCATCTGGACATCCGCCGGGCCGACGTTCTGCTCGTAGGTGAAGTCGAACAGGTCCGACTCGCCGAGGTAGACCGCCTGCGAGTACAGCACCGCGAACTTGGTGTTGTCGGCGAAGCCCATCGACGCGTAGGCGTCGGAGCCTTCGATGTCGCCGACGAGCACGTTGCCCAGCGCACCGGTGGCGTTGGTCGGGTTGTAGCGCGACACCGGCATGAGCGGCCGGTTGGTGGTGTCGCGCATCTTGCGGAAGGACCCGAACTGCGCCGGGGTGAGCGCGATCAGGTCCGCGGTCCCGCGCTTGTCCTCAGCGACCTCGGTCTGCGCGTCGATCACCGCGTCCAGCGCTGCCACCTCGTCGGTGAGGTCCACCGGGGTGGCGACGGCCGTGCCGCCGGACAGGATCGCCGCGCACACCAGGCTCTCGACCTTGGCGTCCCACGCGGCGCGCAGGTCGCCCATGATCAGGCTGTCCGCAGCCGGGGTGGAGGCGTCGAGCAGCTGGCGCGACACGATCTGCGACGCCGAGTAGGCGGCCGGGGTGAGCGTGTCCTTGTCGGTGGCGAAGCGGTCCGCCGACCAGCCGGCGTTGTTCTGGCCCTCGGTGGTCTGCGCCGTGATGTTCTGGTCGGTGCCGGCGGTCTGCTTCGGCAGGATCAGCGGGCGCGGGTCGCGGCCGAGCGAGACGTGGCGCACGCGGTCGGCGATGAGCCGCTTGGCCCGCGCGAGGCCCTGGTACTCGTCGGTCAGCCACTTCGGCGGGATGATGCCGGTGCCGCCGGAAGCCTGGGTGACCGCGCGCATGTGCTCGTCGAGGCGCTGCTGCGCCTCGCGGTCACCGAGCACCTTGGCCCGGAAGTGGTCACCGAAGAACGACCGCTCGCCGCCATCCACTTCGGACCGGTAGTGGCCCGGGTCGCGGTCGCGGGTGGTGGTGCGGCTGCGGTGCTGCTCGCCACCGAGGTTCTGCTGCTCGCCGGCATCCCCGTCCAGCGAAGCGGCCAGCTCGCCGACGCGGCGGCTGCGGGTCTCGACCTCGGCCAGCTGCTCGATCTGCTCGGACAGGGTGCGCAGCTGGGTCGCCTGCTCGGTGACGCTGCGCAGCTCGTCCTCGGTGAGGTCGCGGTTGCCCTCGGCGGCGCGCGTCTGCAGGCCCTCGATCGAGGAGCGCAGCGCGTCGTGCTGCTCGCGCAACCGGACCAGGTACGGGTTCGGCATGGCGCCGTCCTCCCGGTGTCGAAACGAATGGGGTCATTCGCACCGATTGGCCGGGGTGCTCGCTTCCGTGAGCGGCGAGGGTGTCGGCGTCCTGCGTTACTGCTCGCGACCAGTCTAACCGATGACAGCGGTTAGCCGGTTATGCCGCGTGTCCGCCGTGGTGCTTGGCGTACAGCGCCCGCCCGGCGGGGGTCGCCTGCATGATGTTGGTGGCCAGGCCATCCGCCATGCTCGTCGGCACGCCCTCGGAGATCAGCGCGTCGCGCAGCGCCGTCCACGGGTGCGGGGACGCGGCGTACCGGGCGAACCCTTCGGGCCCGACCCAGTACTCCCACAGGGGCGAGCCGGGCCCGTACTTGAGGTTCGAGCCGCCGTGCGCGCTCGCGCGGGTCAGCGCCTCGGCATCCGCCGACAGCACCGGCAGCGTCGCCACGATCTGGTCCAGCTGCGCCCGCCGGTCCGCCGTGTCCGCGCTCCGGACCGCGGTCACCGTCGCGGACTCCCCGTAGGCACCGGCCATCACAATCGCGACCTCGGTCAGGGTCGCCGAGCGCCGCTCGATCACGCCGCCGGGCAGCTTCCGGTTCTGGCCCTCCCGGAACCCGATCGACAGCTCCGACAGCGCGCCGTCCTTGATCAGCTCCAGGGTCTCGTCGCCCTTCTCGGTCCGCGACACCCGGAACCGGGTGAACAGCCCGGCCGCGTCGTCGCGCAGCTCGATCGCCCGGCCGATCAGCGTCCCGCCCATCTCGCCGTTGCGGCCGAAGTGGTCGCGGAAGAACGGGACCCGGTGCGCGGCCCGGATCTGCGCGTTGAACGCCCCGCGCGCGAACTGCTCGGTCAACCGGCTGTCGATGACCTGAGGCTTGCCGTAGGGCACCGCGATGCCCTCCACGGTCCGGCCGTCGCCCGCCGAGCGGACCTCGAGGTCCGGCATCCACTGGCGGGTGAACGTCGTCTCGGCGGTCATGCAGTCGCTCCCGTCTGCTCGTCGGTCTCGCTGGTCTGCTGCTCGTGCGGCGGCGTGGCCGGCGTGGGCGGCGGTGGTTCGGGGTCGTCGTCGATGCCGGGCACCGGCGGCAGGTCCTCGATCTCGCGCACCTCGGACTTGAGCAGCCAGCCGTTGCGCACGGCGATCTCGTGCGCCTGGTAGCGGGTGAGGGTGTCGGCGCGCAGCACCGCGTCGAGGTTCGCCTGGACCCAGGTGCCGCGGGGGAAGTGCAGCGACAGGGTTTGCTCGAACCGGCCCACGTGCCCGCCGAGGGAGAACTTCAGCAGGTCGATGCTCTCGGCCTCGGCGTTGGTGTAGTCCATCGAACCGCCCGACGGGGCGCCGAGGAACCGGGGCGGCAGCCCGAAGATGTTGGCGACTTCGAGCAGCGACAGCTTGCGCGCCTCGATCAGCTGCAGTTCCTCGGGGTTCCAGGCCAGCGCTTCGAACTCGGTTCCTGGTCCCAGGGCCGCCACCGTGCGGTCCCGCTGCGCGCGCAGCCACGCCTCTTTCGCGGTGCGCAACTGCGGCTCGGTCACGTCCGGGCTGGTCGCTTTCAGCACGCCGGTGGGGATGCCGGTGTTGCCCAGGTTGCGCGCCTGCCGGGCCAGCTCCTCGGCCAGGTCCAGGCTGCCGTTGCCGTTGAGGTGCTTCTCCAGCACGCCGACGCCGCGCAACGCGCCCGGCTCGCAGGGGCCCTTGACGTGGAGCACCTCATCGGCGGCGAAGGACAGGCCGCCGATGCTGTACTCGATCGCGCCGGTCGGCAGCGCCGAGTACGTGGTGCCGCCCGCCCGCCGCACGCCGACGTTGCGGGCCGGGACCGGGACGATCGCGGTCGGCAGGCCAGCCCGGTTCCGCTCGGCGATCACGCCGACGGCGTTGCCGTTCAGCACGAGATCGGCCACCCAGTTGGACACGGTGTTGATCCGTGCTTCCTCCGGGTTGGGCTGCTCGAGCAGGATCGGCCGCGGGATGATCTTCTCGGCGTAGTTGCGGCCGCGGTCGGTGTAGGCGTCCCACGGGAGCCCGCCGAGCAGGTCGGCGATCAGCATCACCGCCCGGTCCACGCCGGGGATACCCAGCGCCCGCACGTACCCGCCGCCACCCCATCCGGTATCGCCGTTGATGAGGGCGGAGGGACCGATGCGCCAGCCGTCCGACACGATCGTCCGCGAGTGCTGCTGCACGGATGCGCCGCGGGTGAACAGCTTGCCCAGTCCCATCACGCGCCGCCCTTCAGCTCGGCCACCGTGCCGATCGCGAGCATCGCGACCCCGGCGATCAGCGCGGTCCACAGCAGACCGATCAGGCCGTAGAGCCCGGCCAGCGCCATAGCGGCACCGGAGTACTGCGCCACCAGCGGCCACACCCGCGTACTCTTCATGTCGTCTCCTGTCACACCACGCCGAACCACGGCGAGGCTTCCTCTTCCGGCAGCGTCAAGGCGATGTAGGTGGCCCCTGCGGCGCTGTAGGCCGCGTCGACGTGGCCCGCCCCCTTGCGCACGAAGCGCCACCCGTCGCCCTGGTGGTACTTGGAAGCGCCCGCCACGTGCGCGTCCAGCAGCGGGTCGCCGGAGTGCCGCACGCGGCGGGCGCGCACGAGGTCGGCGAACCCCTGGCACGCTTCACTGACCGCGGCGCCCTTGATCTCAATCCATCCCCAAGCGCGGAAGAGCGGAGCGAGCGCCGCAGCGGGCCCATTGGGGAGCCACGCCCCGGCTAGCGGATCCAACTCGTCCCGCAACGCCGGCAGGTCCCGGCGGGCATCCTCGGTCGAGGACCACGCCTGAACCACACCCACGCGCACCACGCCGTCCTTCTCCGCCGCAGCGACCAACGTGACGTGCCCTCCGTCCGGTGCTACGTCGGCACAGAGAATCGGGCGCTGGGTGGACAGGTCCAGCGTCATGCTGGCATCCCTGCAAGCCTTCCACGCCCCGAGGTCGATCGCACCGTCGAGTTGATCGACCTTCTGACATAAGCATTCGGTCCTGAATACCGCAGGCGGGTCGGTCGCCAGCGCCGATGCAAGCGCCTGTTCCGTAATCGTGTACCCAAGACCCGGGTTCGCCTGCGCCCACGCTTCCCGATCGTCGAGCTCGCAGCCCTCTTCAGCCGACCACTCGGCCAGGAAGATCGACGGATCCGTGCCGGCCAGCGCCGTGTCACGAAGCTGGTTCAGCACCACCGACTCATCATCACCCGCATTACTTATCGCCACGGTGAGCGCATTCGGCCGCGCCATCGTCGTCTTCGAAACCGCGCCCCAGGACGCCCAGTCACGGTGTTCGCGCACCTCGTCCACGATCAGCAGATCCACGCTGAGACCACGTCCTGCCTTGCGTGTGGCCGCAGCGATTCGGTACCGGGCGCCGTTGCACAGCCGCAGCTCCTCCTGCCCGTTTGCCTTCCGCACATCGTCGATCTCGGCCCGCAACTCGGGATCGCCTTCGGCCATCTCAACCGCACCCGACCACGACTCCTTCGCGATGTCCAGAGACTGTGCGAGGCCGAGAACCAGACGCACCCGCCCGAGGTACATGAACGCCAACGCGAGGATCTTGATCAGCGTGGTCTTGCCGGACTGACGTGCGACGAGGGTGACCAGAACGCGGTAGCGGAACCCGCCGCCCGGCAACAGTTCGAGCGCGTGCAGCAACCACCACTTCTGCCACGGCAGCAGTTCGACACCGAGCATTGTCTCGGCGAACTCGATCACCTCAGGACCAAGACTCGTCTTGCGGTTCAACGGGCGCAATGGCTCCGTGAACAACCGCGGGGTCTCCTTGCCGCGAAGAGGCTCAGCTGGCCCGGTTGGCGCGGAGCTGGGCGAGTCGACCAGGCCCACTAGGCGCACCCCCCTTGGTGCGCTGAGCCCGATACTTCGGAGTCGCCCCCAACTCAGTCAGCGCTGCCTGCAACTTCGGCCCCAGCTCCGCCACCGCGGTCCGCTCAGCCAGCTTCGCCTTCAACGCCTGAACGAGATCCACCAACTCCTGATCCGCGCCGTCCTCGATCGCCGCTCGCAGAACCCTGTCCGCCTGCGCAGCAGCACCCGCAGCATGATCGATTTGCGCCGCGTAGACCCCAGCAAGCCGCGAAAGCGCCAGATCCTCCCCGGAAAGCTCGAGATTACTCAAGGTCTCCGCGACAGCGGGTCCGAGCAGCCGATCCGCGCTCTGCAACCTGCCACGATCAACCATGCGACCAGACTACCTGAACGATCGTCCCGGTACCCCGCCTGACCAGCCGCGACGCGCCGACAACGGCCTCGGGGAGGGAGAAGCATAAGGACGTGGATCTCCGGGCGGCCCGGGGTGATCAAAAAACCGGGGTGTCGCCGTCGCGGCTGGACGATCGCTTGATCCAGGTGGCTCGTGGTCGCGGTTGAGGGTCGGCGGCTTCCCGCGCTTCGACCCCTGCGGCCCGGTTGCAGCTTCGATGCTCGGGGCCTTGGTATGCCTGCTTGCCCGAGTGGTCGACGTGGCCGAGGTCCCATGGTTCGCGTGGCTTGATGGGTTGGTGGCAGCGGGCGCAGTCGACGCCGCCGGCTGCGACGCGTGGCGCCCAGGCACGGCGCAGGCGCCGGTGGCCTGCGCCGTAGCCCTGTGAGGAACTGGAGCCGTAGCGGCGGCTATCCACGGGGCGCCCACAGCCCGGTCAGGACGAGGACGGCGACGAACGAGGCGTAGAAGCGGCTGACAGCTTCGATGAGGGTCATGCCGCGTCCTCGTCTGGTTCGCCGCCCAGGGCACGCTCAGCGGCCCGGTACGCCTCGCTCTTGCGGTCCTGGCGGGTGACGCGGCGGGCAGCCTCGGCGAACTCGTCGCGGGTGCTACGGATGTACTCGCGCAGATCCGCTTGGGCGCGGGCGCGGGAGTCGTCGGTGTTGAACTTCGGGCAGGTGTCGTCGTAGGGCTGGCGGTCCGGGTCCGGGCGACCGGGCATCACTTCACGCATCAGCGGCTCCTTGCGCTGGACACTCGCGACAGTCTCGCGAGTGCATAGTTGTGTACGGTTCTCCGCGCTTCCTGTCGGAGGTTCACGCGGCCCGCCAGACATGCGGACCACAGGACGAGCAGAGACGGGAACCAGCACCGTCGACACGGGTCGGAGAACCCCCACACCGGTCGCACAACCTGCCGTCGATGTTCGACACGGTCGCGTGGGCTTCTTTTCCTTCTGTAGCGTCTTTTGGTTCCCGACCCGTCCCGACCCGACCCGTCCCGGGTAACGCGTCTCGTGACGCATCACGTAACGCGTTACATCGGTCCGTCGTGCACATCGAGTGGTCTCCGGACTTGTGCAGCCGGTGACGCCGCTGGCGGTCAGCGTTGAGGTCGCGGCGATGCTCCACCACGGATCGTTCGAGCTGCCATTCGCTGAACCGCACGCCGATGAACCATGAGTCGCCGAGGTCCTGCCACCATCCGGTCTCCTCCAGCTCCTTCGCGGCGAGCTGAGGGTCTTCGGTCTCGGCGAAGCGTTTGAGGTCTCGCTTCGGGATGACGAGGTCCAGGAGGCGCCGGTTCGACCAGCACAGCGCTTCGGTGTGAGTCCGCCACGCGGCGTCGCTGAGGTCACGCGTGGCGTCGGGGTACTCGTCGCCCAATTTGGTCCACACCAGGCCTTTCACCACTTCCATCGGTGGCCCGGTCAGGGACACGGACAGTCTCCGTGCCCCTGGCCGGGCCTGGCGGTCACTTCTTGGTCTCGTCAGGCTCTGCAGGCAGTCCGAGCACCTCGAGAGCGAGCTGGTGCACTGGTTCGAGATTCGCTTGCTGGCGGTCCCGCCACACCTTGAGGGGGTCAGCGACCCGTTTGGCAATCTCTGGCGGCAACTGCAGTGGTCCGCGCTGCACACCGGCCGCCTTTTCCATCAGCCAGGAGATCGCGACCCGCTCGCCGGTCGCCCACCATCCGCAGGGCCACGCGATGGTCCAGGACTCGCTGCACTCCTTGCAGTTGTCGTCCTCGGTCTGCGCGTGTTCGCGGATGATTTCCTCCAGCAGTTCGGCGACCAGGTCGACGAACAGTCCCTCGTCAGCGTCCTTCATCATCTGCGCGATCCCGGGCAGGGTGGGCGCGTAGTCGATCTGTTCGTCCGTCACGCGGCCCTCCCAATGTTTGCGGAGTACCAGGCGTGGCCCGCCTCGGTGGCGACCCACAGCGTCCACTGGCTGCCCTGGTGATGGCGGACGCGGCCGGAGTCGATGATGAACCCGGACTGGACGAGTTCCACGCGACGGGGCCGTACCGAGCTGGCTAGCAGCCCCAACCGGTGCTCCAGCTCGTAGTCAGTCGAGCCGCCGTGCTCGACGATGTCGATCAAGATCTTGCCGCGCTGGTTCCCGGTCTTCGGTTGTACCAACCGGGCAGCGCGTTCCGACGTGGACTTCGCATCGACACGCAACCGTCCCTCAGTGTCGCCGAGCACCTCGGCATCCCGGGCTGCGGCGGCACGTGCGAGGAAGGCATCCACCTCGGCCTCGATCCGACCGATGGCCGTGAGCGCGTCCAGTCGGCCCTGCCGGGCGAGGTCACCGAAGTGGCGCACCCGCGACAGGGCGCCCACCGGCGGTTCAGGTTCGATCACGCAGCTGAACAGGTCCGGCTGGTCAGACATCGTCGGCTCCCTCGAACTCGTCACGCAGAGAGGTGAGGAACCGCGCCCACCGGGCGTCGTGCGCTTCCTCTGTGCGGCGACGACCAACACGGACGCCGTACCGGAACCAGACGACGGCATGGACGGGCAGAGCAGCCAGCGGGAGCACGAACCACAGGACCGGGATCACTGGACGCCCCCTTCGGCCGCAGCGGCGAGCAAACGGTTGAGCGTGTCCCGCAGAGCGGTCGCTGCAGCGATCGACAGCCACGTCACCGCGGCTTCGTCGCCGTCCGCGTCGCGAATCGCCACCTCCAAGTCGGGTCCGGAGCGGGTCACAGTGCCATCCAGCTCGATCAAGTCGCATGCCTGCGCCTCCACCGTCAGGATGCGTCCTTCGCGGGTCGCCATTGGCGCTTCGACCAGGCGATACGAGCCGCCGAGACGATCAATCCAGACGTGGTTCGCCCATGCGGGCGGGGCGGGAAGCTGCGACGGCGGGTTAAACTGCATGTCGAGCACTTGAGTGTCCTCTCGGGTGTTCGTCAGGGCCGCCCGGTTGCCGGCAAGCTGCGGGCGGCCCTTCTTCTGGTTGATCTGCGCGTTGTCGCGGTCCCCCCGGCTCGCATCCGCGGCGCGGATGCGCCACTCGACGGCGACCGTGAGGGCGACGGCGAGGGCGACGAGGACCCAGCCGATCACGGCGGTGGCGGTCACGGCTGGGCCTCCCGCCAAGACTTGGTAGACATCAAGCCGCCCGCCGAGCCTTCGGCCGCTCGGCGCGAATCCAGCGGTGGAGGTCCTCCTGGTAGATGCGCCACGCGCCGTTGGGCACCCGCTGGTACCCGATCAGCTCGCCCTTGCGTAGGGCTCGCAAGATCGTCTTGACGTTGCAACCCGCATAGTCGGCCGCCGTCTGGGGCCGATAGATCGGGTCGGGTGTCGTGTCAGACATGGTCTGGTAGGTCCTCCCATCAGTCCGGGTGTCCGCACACAGTAGCTAACTAAGCGGTCAACCGCCAACTAGGTGCACGGCGTGTCGTGAGCGGTGTCCGATTTCGAGACGCGGAGGCCTTTTTTGAGCGGGTATGAGCGATCACTAGTTGCGGCGCGGCCACAGCTGGTGTCTACTAGTGTCCTCAAGTGTCCATAACGATCGAAAATGAGGGACAGTGAGCGATCAGGACTCGACCGACTACAGGCCGAAGTTCCAGCCCGGCGTCAAGACGCTGGGGATCGTCGCGCGCCGCCGTCGCGAACAGATTCTGAGGATCACGCAGGAGGACGTAGCCGAGAGGTTCGGCGGCCCCTCCGCAGCTGCTCTGCGCCGCATCGAGAATGGGCAATCTGACTCATACCGACCAAAGACACTAGCCGCGCTCGACAATGCTTTGGGTTGGCCGCGGGGGGCTTCGACCACGCTCATCACAGGTGACGCGTCCACGCTGGATGCCGCCTTCGTTGCCAACTATGCGGAGTGGGCAACAGACCTACGACGGGAGTCAATTTCAACAGCTGAGTTCAATGAGTTCGTCTACTACCTGATCGCTGTGGTCACCAAGGAGGATTTCAAGAGGTACGGCCTCCCGGAAGCAGGTCGCGAGACCCAACCCTCAGCCGCAACGGCGCGTACCAGCGTTGGCCAACTCACGACCACCGCCAAGATCATGGCCGACGCGACAGTGGCAAAGGCCGAGAGCCCACAAGTCAAGATCGAACAACTACTTGCCGAGCTTGACGTTCCCGCGCTCGAAGACCTCGTTCGTCAGACGTGGACCACGATCCGCGCCAAACGAGCCGAGGCACATCGCGCGATCGGGCTTCCTAGCGTCGGCAGTCTCGACACCCCCCGTGAGATCGAGCTCATGACGGTGCCTGTCGGGGAAGCATGGAAAGAGTTTCGATCGATCGCGGACGCATATAACGAGTACTTCGACACCGTCGAATCGGCGTACTTCCAGATGCTGCGCGCTGAGCAAACAGCCGCGACGGATCCGTCGCCGGGCAATGAGGCGGTAGCGCGCATGCGCCGCGAGCGCTACGACAGCGACCGGAAGCAGGCTTTGGCGCTTTGGGAGCAGGTCCAAATAGCGGCCGACCAGTTTAAGGAGCTGCACGAGGAGGCCGACCATGGCGAGCACTGAACGTCTGCCGTCCGGCCGCTGGCGCGGCCTGTACGTCGACGCCGACGGCCGGAAGCGGCGCGTCCCTGGCACTTTCGACCGCAAGTCCGACGCGCGAGACGCTGCGATCGAGGCCCAAGCGAAGGCCAAGCGGAAGGCCGCGGCGACCACCGGGGAACTCTCGGCGAGGACGAACTGGGCGACGTGGTGGGAGACGTTCGCCGCGGACCGGCCGCAGGATTCGGACACCGCGATCGAGCAGCAGCGGATCGCCGACAAGTTCGTGCTCGACCGGTGGGGCGACGTGCCGTTGAACGGGATCAAGCGCGTCGACGTTCAGGCGTGGGTGGACGAGCTGTTCCGGCAGGGGCACTCGGCGAACTACGTGCGCGGCATCTTCGGCGTGCTGCAGGTGTCGGTGAACGCGGCTTACAAGAGGGACATCCTCGACGCGTCGCCGGTCGCCGGGGTGAAGCTGCCACCCCGGCGGAAGCGCGCCAAGAAGTACCTCGAGCCCGACGAGCCGGCGAAGCTGGCGCCGAAGCTCAACGCGGCCCACGCGGACGCCACGGCCTTCATCCTGGAGACCGGTATTCGCCCGGGTGAGCTGGCCGGGATGCACGCGGATCAGCTCGACCTTGAGGGCGGCTGGCTGACCGTGGTCAACGTGTACGTGCGGCGTCGGCGGGCGATCCGGCCGCGGCCGAAGGACGGCGACGAGCGGCGTGTGCCGCTGACCGCGAAGGCGATCGAGATCGCGAAGCGTCGGATCGCGGGACGCGACCTGCACGCAGGTTGCGGGATCCCGCACACCGACAACGCCGAGTGCGGGAGCGAGCTGGTGTTCCGCAACGTGCGCGGCGGAGTGATCAACCCGGACGTGCTGAGCCGCCGGCTGCGCGAGGCCGCCCTCGACCTGGGCTTGACGCCGAAGAGCGGCTATGCGGCCCGCCGCGGCTTCGCGACCCGCGCCATCGAGGGCGGCGCCGACGTGTTCGCGGTCCAGCGCGTGATGGGCCACGCCGACCTCGATGAGCTGGCCGGGTACGTCCAGGAGACGCGAGAGGCTCGCACGAAGATGCTCGCGGCGCTCGGCGAGCGCGCCCCGCTGTCTGCCGTCGAGCCCGTGGGACGGCGTGGGACGGACCGTGGGACGAACCTCGACAACCAGGGGTCCTCAGACGCTCCCAGCGAGGAGGTAACGGATACCGCCTGAGCTGCGATAACAGTCCCAGAAATCCCCTTCGGTTACCACAGGTCCCGATTCGAGTTTCCCGAGGTCACCGCCCGTCGGGCAGGACCGCGTACTGGCGCACGTACAGGTCGGTGTAGGTGACCGGCCCGCGGGGGCCCGGCACCTTGTCCAGGTTGATGCCGGTCTCGGGCACGGCCAGCAGCTTGAAACCGTCCAGCAGGCGGGTCGGCGCGTTCCAGAACACGCCGGTGCCGGTGTAGCCGTCGAGGAAGGCCGAGGCGGTTCCGGCGTCCTCGGTGGCGATGCCCGCCGCCAGGCCGGAGGTCTGCTCATTGGCGATCGACACGGCCTCGGTCACGTCGGCGACCTGCGCGACGGTCACCGTGGCCTCGTGGTCGGAGTCGAGCGCCCACTCGTAGCCGATGGCGTGCTCGTGCGGCGGCAGCGAGGGCGTCACCTTCCGCTCGGCCAGCGCCTCGGAGATGACCGGCCACAGCTGGTCGTGCACCGCGGAGTGGATGAGCAGCAGGTTGAGGCGGTTGCAGACGCCCAGCCGGTCGAGGCTGTTGAACACCAGGTCGCGAACCTTGCCTGCGTCGGCAGCCTCGTCGATGTACAGCACGCCACCGCCGTCGGCGTGGGCGAGCGTGCGCACGCCGTGCTGGGCGGCCTCGAGCGCGAGCGCGCGGGTGCTCTCGCCGCTGCCGCGCAGGATGACCAGCGGCACCAGGTCCGGGAACCGCACCAGGGCGGCCGCGGCCTCCCGTTCGACGCGCGGCACCAGTTGCACGACGGCGGGGTCGATGCCCGCCTCGGACAGCGCCGGGGCGATGACGACCTCCAGGAGCCGCTGGGCCGAGCCGAGCGCGGCCGAGCCGGTGCGCAGCACCCCGCCGTTGCGGGACTTGACGAGCTGCGACGCCACGTCGACCGTCACGTTGGGCCGGGCTTCGTAGTTCGCGCCGATCACACCGACCGGACGGCGCCGCTCGACCAGCCGCAGGCCGTCGGACAGCTCCTTCACCGGGATCTCGCGCTCGCCGTGGGGCGAGCCGGCCAGCAGGCGCAGCTGCTCGGCCATGCCGGTGAGCCGCTCCTCGGTGATCGTGAGGCGGTCGAGCAGTCCGGCGCTCATGCCTTCCTGCTGCGCCCGCGCCACGTCGGCCCGGTTGGCCTCCAGGACGCTTTCACGCGCGTCGAGGAGGCGGTTCGCCATGGCGGTCAGGGCCGCGTCGATGGCCTCGTCGGACGCGGTGGCCAACGACGGGGACGCCGCCTTGGCCGCCCGCGCGCACTCCTCAACAGCCTTCGCCACCTCGTCGGACACCGCTACCTCCACGCTGGGAACTGGGAGCCTCCAGTGTGCCGCACGGGCAGGTCAGGGCTGCAGCGCGGGTTCCAGCAGCCACGCGCCGCCGACGAAGAGACAAGTGACCGCGAGCACGCCGAGCATGAGCATCCACAGCGCCGCCGGCACACCGGTCAGCCGGGCGAGCTGGTCGGCGTCGGAGTCCCGCGCCGCGCCGCGCCGTCGTTTGATCTGCAGCTCGATGACCGGCCGGAGCCCGCCGAACAGCAGGAACCAGGTGATCAGGTAGATGAACCACGCCTGAACCTGCGGCCCGGCGACGAGCGCGACCACCGCCAGCCCGGCGGCCGTGAGCACCACGGACAGCACGCCGTACGCGTTGCGGACCATGACCAGCACGCCGAGCAGCAGCAACGCGGCGAGCGCGAGCAGCACCGTGATGCGTCCCGCGGCCAGCAGGCTGGCGAAGGCCAGGCCGAGGATCCCGGGGGCCGGGTAGCCCGCGAGCGCGGTCAGGACCATGCCCGGCCCCTCGGGCTTGCCCCGCGAGACCGTGACGCCCGAGGTGTCCGAGTGCAGCTTGATGCCCTGCAACCGGCGCCCGGCCAGCACCGCGATCAACGCGTGGCCCGCTTCGTGGACGATGGTGATCACGTTGCGGGCCATCCGCCAGGGCGCGCCGGACAACACCAGCAGGAGCGCCACACCGCCGGTGACCAGCGGCACCGGGATGGACGGATCCGGCTGCGCCCCGAAGAGACCCGCCAGCACGTCGAGCTCTGCCGTCGCCTCGTTCACGCGCGAAGCTCACCACATGTGAAGTGCGCTCCCTGTTATCACCCCCATCGTGATCACAGCTCCTTCACTGGTAGTTGGGATGGGCGGGGCGGCGTGGTGCCGTTGTGGGGATGGCGCCGAAGCTGCCCCGCCGGGGGTTCCGCGGCTGAGCGAGACCGTCGGCTGAGCCGGCAACCGATGACACAGCCCGGCACCGCTGCGGCGCCCCAGCCGCGGGCAGGTGGCGTCCCGTTGGCGGAGTGGCCGGAGGGCTGCCGAGCGGGCCACGGGGCCGGGCTGGGGCACCAGGCGGCACCCGGCCGCTCAGCTGAACGCCGCCCACGAGCGGGAACCGCACCCTGCGAGGTGCGGTGGTTTGGTTGCACCGCACGCGGGCGGGCGCCGGCACCGGGAGCCATCGATGTCGCGACCGCGCCGGTGCCCGATGCCGGCACCGGGCACCGAGCGCAGCGGCACCGGCACCGGGCACGGGCACCGAAAGACGGCACCGAAGCGCGGCAGCGGCAGCGGCAGTGGCAACGCCAACGCCAACGCCAGCGCCAGCGGCAACGGCAACGCCAACGGAAGCGGCAACGCCAGCGCCAACGCCAGCGGCAACGGCAACGCCAACGCCGGCGCCAACACCAACAGCAGCGGCAGCGGCAACGGCAGCGGCAACGGCAACGGCAACGGCAACGGCAACGGCAACGGCAACGGCAACGGCAACGGCAACGGCAACGGCAACGGCAACGGCAAGGCTCGTTGACCCACCCAGATCGTCGCAAGCGGGCGCCCGCTGTCGGGCGGGGCTGGGTGAGGGCTGGCGCGGGGAGGGCGGCCGGGCTCAGGCGGCTTGCGTCGGCGCCTCCTTCGTCGCCGCCGCTGCTGCGGGTTTCGAGCGGCGGTCGCGGGCCACGCGGAACAACAGGGCCGCCCAGCTGCGGTACGGGGCCCACGCGTCGGCGATCGACGTTAGTTCCGCAGGCGTTGCGGCGGGGCGGGTGTAGGCGTGGCGCATCTCCTCCAGCAGGTACCGCTCGTCGGCGGGGAAGACGTCCGGGTGCCCGGCACCGCGGATCAGGATCAGCTGCGCCGAGAACGCTCCGATGCCGGGCAAGGCCCGCAACGTCTCCAGGGCGTCCGCGGGGTCCGCGGCGCGCAGGGCAGCCGGGTCGAGGACACCGGTCAGCGCGGCCTCGGCGACCACGCGCAGACGGTCCACTTTGATCTCCGGCAGCCACGGCGGCGCGGGCATCTCCAGCAACTCCGCCGGCGCCGGGAACGACCACAACGGACGCCCATCCACATCGAGCTGCCTGCCGTGCAGTTCGGCGATCCGTTGCTTGAACAGAGCCGCCTGCGTGAACCGGATCCGCTGCCCGATGATCGCCCAGCAGGCGGCCTCGTACGGGGACGTGAACAACACCGGCCGCAACCCGGGGTACCGCGCCTGCAACGCACCCACCACCGGATCACGCTCGCCGACCGCGGCGAAACCGGAGCCGTCCACGTCGAGCGACAGGATCCGCGCCACGTGCCGCGCGGCCTCGGCGACATCGGCTTCCCCCGCCACCACTGACACTTCGACCGATCCGGGCGCTCGTTGCCGCACCCGCACCCCGGTGTGCACCCACCCGCCCGGCAACGGGAAGGCGAACCGGAGCGTGCCCGGCTCCTCCGCCGCATCCGGTCGCGACGCGGGCGCGAACCCCTCCAGGAAACCGGCCGCCGCCGTGAGGTCGAACGGCCCCGGCACGGCGATCTCGACGGTGCCCGTCACACTGCTCGTCATCGTTGCTCTCCTTCGGTCGGACGATGATGGGACGACGGTAGCGGGACCCACCGACAATTCCGGGAAAAGCAGTTGCCGGCCTCGCTACGGTGGAGCCATGGGTACCTTGTTGCAGTCCTGCGTGGTGTTCGCCCGCTTGCGGCGCGCCTAACGCAGCGGCTGCCTCGCACACTTCGGCTTTTCCAGCCACCACAACGCCAGTCGCTGCGTCATGAGCTCCTGCCCGCTCTCATGACGTGGAGTACCCATGCCCTCGGCACCTCGTGCCGGGCGGTCCGCCGGCGTGCATTTCCTTGCCACACCGGCGATCGCCGCACAGCTCGTCCAGTCCTGCGCCATCGGCGGCGACGATCTCGTCCTGGAGATCGGCGCCGGCCAGGGCGCCCTCACCCGCCACCTCGCCGCCACCGGCGCACGTGTTCTCGCTGTCGAGCGAGATGAACACTTCGTGCGCCGCTTGACCACCCGATTCGGTGATCGGCCGAACGTTCGCGTCGTGCACGCCGACGTCCGCGACATTCCCTTGCCGCGACGGCGGTTCCACCTCGTGGCCAACATCCCGTACGCGCTGTCGACCACGATCCTCCGCCGCGTCCTCACCGGCCCCACGGCGCTCCACCGCGCGGCACTGCTCGTCGAATGGGGCTTCGCCAAACGGATCTGCGCCAGCGTGCCCAGCCGGCTCGAACAAGCGTGGTGGGCCGCCCGTTTCGACCTCGAACTGGTGTCCCGGGTCGGCGCGCGGCACTTCTCCCCGCCACCCCGCGTCGACTCCGCGCACCTGGCAATCCGCCGCACCGACTTCCCCCGATCGGCCGAACGAGCACTGTGGACGGTGCTGTCCACCGCCTACCGCCATCCCACCGCGCCGGCGCAGCTGCTGTTCGACCGGCGCGCCCTGCGCCACGTGGGAATCCAGCCGACGGAGCCCGCGGGCACCGTCACGCCGCAGCGCTGGGCGCACCTCGCCCGCCACCTGTCCCCCAGCCGCGCCTGGCCCGCCCTGCCGAAACGGATCCGCGACTGAGAACTCTCAGGAAATTCTTCTCAGGGGATTTCTGGGTTGCTCCACAGGATTCTCACAAGAACGGGGACGAACCTCATGGGCATGAACGAGAACGAGTTCCGGGCGAGCCAGGCCGGCGGAGTCCCGCCGACCTACAGCCACCCCTACTACCAGCAGCCGGTCGCGGCCGCGCCGGTGCTCACGCCCCCGCGGCCCAAGAAGAAGCGCGTCGCCGCGCTCGTCACCGCCAGCACCCTCGCCGCGGCGGTCATCGGCGGCGCCAGCGGAGCTGCCATCGTGGGCCTCGACAGCGGATCGCCGACCAGCTCGGCCGCCTCCGCCACCACGGTGTCCAGTACCACGAACACCGACGTCAGCGCCGTCGCCGCGAAGGTGCTGCCCAGCGTCGTGCAGGTCAACGTCACCACCCGCCAAGGCGAGGCCATCGGCTCCGGGGTCATCCTCAGCTCCGACGGCAAGATCCTCACCAACGCGCACGTCGTGTCCGACGCCGTGGGCGACGTCACCATCACCCTGTCCGACGGCACCAAGTACCAGGCCAGCGTCGTCGGCGCCGACACCAAGGCCGACATCGCCGTCCTGCAGGCCGAGGGCGCCAGCGGCCTCACCGCCGCCACCCTCGGCGACTCCAGCAAGGTGCAGGTCGGCGAAGAAGTCGTCGCCATCGGCTCACCCGGCGGCCTGCAGAACACCGTCACCTCGGGCATCGTCAGCGCCCTCAACCGCGACCTCTCCGACATCTCCAGCGGCGAACCGGACACCCCCTTCGGACAGACCGCCGACACCAGCAGCGACAGCCCCAGCTACACCGCCATCCAAACCGACGCGTCCATCAACCAGGGCAACTCCGGCGGCCCGCTCGTCGACATGAACGGCGAGGTCATCGGCATCAACTCCGCCCTCTACAGCCCCTCGTCGACCTCCGCCGGATCGGTCGGCATCGGCTTCGCCATCCCCATCAACGACGCCAAAACGATCATCCAGCAGATCGAGAACAACTGACACACCGGAACGGGCCGCGGTCGGGGCGGCCCGTTCCGCTGTGCCGGGCGGTCCCCGCACGCGGCCCGCGTTAGGGTTTCCCGGTGACCGACCGTCTTGTCTGGATCGACTGCGAAATGACAGGGCTGGACCTCGCGAAGGACGCCCTGATCGAAATCGCCGCCCTGGTGACCGACGCCGACCTCAACATCCTCGGCGACGGCCTCGACATCGTCATCCACGCCGATGACGACACCCTCGCCGGCATGCCCGACGTCGTGCGCGAAATGCACGCCAAATCCGGGCTCACCGACGAGGTCCGCCGCTCCGTCACCACCCTCGAGGAAGCCGAACAACGCGTCCTCGACTACATCCGGGCCCACGTCCCCGAACCCAACAGCGCGCCGCTCGCAGGCAACTCGATCGCCACCGACCGCGGCTTCATCGCCCGCGACATGCCCGCCCTCGACGCCCACCTGCACTACCGCATGGTCGACGTGTCCTCGGTCAAGGAACTCGTCCGCCGCTGGTACCCGCGCGTCTACTACGCCAAGCCCGAGAAAGGCCTCGCCCACCGGGCCCTCGCCGACATCAAGGAATCCATCAGCGAACTCGACTACTACCGGCGCACCGCGTTCGTGCCCATGCCAGGGCCCAGCAGCGACGACGCCCGCGCCGCGGCCGCCGAAGTGCAGCGCAAACACAGCAACTGACCCCCCGCGAGGCCCCCGCGACGGGCACGCTACGATATCCCGGCTGGTGGCGATCGCAAGACGCCCCACATGGTGGGTGTAGCTCAGCTGGTAGAGCACCTGGTTGTGGTCCAGGAAGTCGCGGGTTCAAGTCCCGTCACTCACCCCAATGGCCCCACCCTGCTCGGTCGCTTCGCGGCCTCGCCGGGTGGGGTTCGTCATTTCGTCCGGGGGCCGAGCCCCCGGGCCCCCACGGTGCGAGCTCCTCACCCTGGCGAGCGCTGGGCACGAAAGGCGGGGACCAGCGTGTGCCCCTACTCGGTCGCTGGTCGACCTCGTGGGGTTTGGTGACCTCCGCACCTGTCTCGCTAGGTCGCCTCGGGTGGGGGTGAGCCCAGCCCCGCTGTCGCTGGCTTGCGGGGCTGGGGCCTGGGTTGGGCTGTCAGCTTGTTGTGGGGGTTGTCCAGGCTGACCAGGGGAGTTGCCACACCGACCAGCCGTCCGTCGGCTCCAGGGGCTGGCCTCCGCTGTTGGAGACCGTGAACAGGTCGCCCTTCTTCGACAAGTCCATCAGCCACTTCGCGTTGTCGGTCGACAAGTTGATGCAGCCGTGGCTCACGTTCCGCCGCCCCTGCGAACCCACCGACCACGGCGCCGAGTGGTAGAAGATCCCGCTGTTCGACAAACGCACCGCGTACTGCACGAACGTCCGGTAACCACCAGGCGTGTCCGCGGGAACGCCGTACGTGCCCGAGTCCATCGTGTAGCCCACGTGCTCGCTCATCACCGTGTACGTCCCCACCGGCGTGGTGTTCCCCGGCTTGCCCATCGAGATCGGCATCGACCGCACCTCGGCGCCGTTCACCAACACCCTCGCCTGGTGCGAACCACCATCGGCGAGCACCTCCACCCGGTCGCCCACCGTGATCTTCGCCGCACGGTCCTCCAGCCCGTACGCCCCGCCGCCCAGCGACTTCCCGTAGATCGCGGCGTCCACCGAGATCTTCGTGCCCGGCACCCAGTAGTCCTTCGGCCGCCAGATCAGCTGGCTGTCACTCATCCAACGGAACGCGCCCTCGGTGACCGGCTCCGTCACCACCTTCACCGCCCGCTCCGCCGCCGCCCGGTCCGCCACCTTCGAGTTGAAGGTGAAGATCAACGGCATCCCGACCCCGACCGTCTCCCCGTCCTGCATGTTCAACGAGACGGAGATGGTCTTCCGCGGCTTCGCGACGGTGGTGAACGTCGAGGTCGACGTCACCTGCTTGCCGTCGGCACCCACCGCCACGGCGGTCAACGTGTACTGCTTGCCGTAGCCGAGCCCGTCCGCGAACTCCCACGACGAACCATCCGCCGACAGCGCGCCGGGCACGGCCTCACCCTCGGGGTTGCGCAGCGTGACCTCGGTCAACTTGCCGTCGGCAACCTTCACCGAAACGGGTTCCCCCGGCGCGACGTCAGCGGCACCCGAGGAGGGCACGACCGCGAGCGACGCCGGACGGGCGGCTTCGGCCGACTGCGACGCAGGCGCCCCCTGCCCGCCACCAGCCGGCTCCGTCGTGCAGCCGGCCAGCAGCCCAGCCGCCAACACCAGGCAAGCCCATCTGCCCGCCACCACCGAACGCCGCATCATGCCCCCAATCAGGTGAAGATCGCCCGCTTCGTTTTCCTGCTCCCAGTCTGCCCGATCTTCGCGCACACAGGGGCCAGACCTGCCAAAACGTGATTGGGGACCCTCCGTGAAGGGGCCCTCGGAGGCGTGCTAATCTTTTCTTCGTCGCCAGGGAGACCAGGCGGCCGGAGCAAGCGCCATTAGCTCAACTGGCAGAGCAGCTGACTCTTAATCAGCGGGTTCGGGGTTCGAGTCCCTGATGGCGCACAGTCACCCCAGGTCCTAGGGCCTGGGGTTTTTGCTTTCTGATCTTGGTGCTGTTTCTTGGCGACGTCCAGCACGCCGAGCACCACCGCCGGGACGGCAGGTTGCGGCCCCCGTGGTGCCTGTGGTTTGCGACACCCGGAAGCGCGTCAGTGACCGGCGTCGCCGCCGTCCGGCGGAACGTGCGAGGCGTGAACCAGTCGCCGATGCCGTGACGCTTGCGGAAGGCTCGCCAGTCACGTCGGAGCCAGCGGAACGCCACGGAGCGCGTTGGCGCTGTTACCCTCGTTGATCTTCGCACCGTCCGCCTTCACGAAGATGTCCAGGACTTCATCACGCCCTGCCGTGAGTTCGGAGATCGACAGCCCCTCGATCCGCGGCACCCCACGAGTGTGCGCCAGCGCTGCTCGTAGGTGTCGAGAGACGTCCCGCTCCGATTGCCCAGATCGACTTGCTCACGGAACTCCTCCAGCCCCTTCTCCCCCACCATCACGGCTTTGGTGTCGGGCTTGATCTGTCCGGATCCGGTCTGACGATCAAGGAGCCGTCTCTGAGCTTGTTCTCCGCATGTCTCGTTGCCCGTGCGATCCGTTGCCGCTCCGAGCCTTCGCGGCTGCGGTGTTCGCCGCCACCGGTGGTCGTCAGCGCCCCGCGGTCGTCGTGATCTCTCGTGTTGAGGTGGACGGGCCGGATGTCGCGCTCGGCGGGAGGTCTTCGAGTCCGGTTCGGACACACACCTGACGGGCGTGCTCGTCGGCTCCTGCCACAACATCTGGTTCGAGTGCCACGAGTGCTTCTTCATCACGCTGGGCCGCTCGCGGCGGGCGGAGGGTACGACCTAGACGGGCCAGGTCACCGGAAGCGCTTTCACACCGCGGATGACGCCGTAGGTTCGTTCGGGCTCGAAGCCCTCCGGGAGCGTGAACTCCGGGATCGCCGCGAGGAACTCCTCGCAGATGACCCGCAGTTCGACCCGCGCGACGTGCAGGCCGAGGCAGCGGTGGGCGCCGGCGCCCCAGCCGAGGTGCGGCCGGCGCGGGCGGCCCAGCCGGAACTCGTCGCCGTCCGGGAAGTGCTCTTCGTCGCGGTTGCCCGAACCCCACGTCAGCAGCATCCGGTCGCCGGGGCGCAGCGGGACGCCCGCCAGCTCCGTCTCGCGCACGACCGTGCGGCCGGTCGCGGCGACAGCCGACTCGTGCCGCACGCTTTCCTCCACCAGCTGCGGGATCAGCCCCGGCTCGGCGGCGACCCGCCGGCACAGCGCGGGGTCCTGCGCGAGTTCGAGCAGGATGCTGGCCAGCTGGTCGGTCGTGGTCAGGTTGCCCGCCGCGATCAGCAGGAACGCGAACTTCAGCAGCTCGTGGTCGCTCGCGAGCCTGCCGTTGATCTCGCTGTTGACCACCGACGTGAGCACGTCCGATCCGGTCTTGCCGCGGCGGGAGCGGATGTGCGCCAGCAGGAACTCGGTGTACTCGCGGCCGATCGCCTCCGCGGCCGCCGCGCTGTCGGCCGCCGCCAGGCCGTGCACGAGCGCGGCCAGCGTCGGCCGCTGTTCCTCCGGCAGTCCCAGCAGGGACGCGATCACCAGCGGCGGGATCTTCGCGCACAGGTCCGGCACCAGGTCCGCCTGCCCACGCGGCGCCAGCCCGGCCACGACTTCCCGCGCCACGCGCCGGATGTAGTCCTCGTGCGCGGCCGCCGCGGGCGGAGTGAAGAACGGCTGCAGGTGACGGCGCCAGCCCGCGTGCTCCTCCAGGTCCTGCTCGAACAGCGGCGCGATCACCCCGCCGGTCTCCGGCGCCACGACCACGGCGCCGACCTCGGCCGCGGAGGAGAAGGTGTCGCCGTGGCGGGCCACGTGCCGCAGGTCGTCGAACCTCGTCACGACGTACATCCCGCCGTGCGCCTCGCTGTGCGCCACCGGGCACGTCTTGCGGAACGCTGCCAGCGTCTCGTGGATCGTCGCGGCCTGGGCCGGGTCGAGGTGGTCGAAGGTCCGGGCTCGGTCCCGCACCGGGTCGGCGGTCGCCGGATCACTGGGCTGGCTCACGTCGCTCAACAATCCACACTCGCCCAGCTCGGGGCAAGGAAAAGCCTCCATCCGGACTAGTGTGATCCACTGCCGGGCACGCAGCGTCACCGGGAGCGGAAAACCGGTTTGTGCCAGGGCGCGGCGCTCGTATGCTGATCTCCGCACGCCGGCCACTTCGGACAGGCCCGGTGCGCAGGCGAGGGTTACTTCTGGTCCACAGGTTCGACTCCTGCCCTCCCCTCGGGAGGTGAAGACCTTCACCGACTCCCTTCTCGGGCCTGTCCGAGGTCGCCGGCTCTCCCCTTCCCCCTGCGAGGCCGGCATGTCCAAGTTCAACCTGCTCCGCCGAAGACCGGCGGCCCGATCCCCGATCGTCACGGTCGCGGTGCCCGGACTCGTCAACCACCAGGGTGGCGCCGGTCACATCCGCGACGCCAAGTCCGAGCTGTTCCTGCTCGCGGTCGCGAACATGGTCGGCGAGGACACCTTCTACGAGGCCGCGGACGACCGCGACAGCCGGTACGCCGGCCTGGTCCGCCGCGTCGCCCTGGACGATCCACAGTGGACGGCCCGGTTCCTGCGCTGGCTGCGCACCGAGGCGAACATGCGCTCCGCGTCGCTCGTCGGCGCGGCCGAGTTCGTCAAGGCACGCCTGAACAACCGCGTGGACGACGGTCCGTCGAACCGCGCCGTGGTGACGAGCGTCCTGCAGCGCGCGGACGAGCCGGGTGAGCTCATCGCGTACTGGTTCGCGCGGTACGGCCGCCGCCTGCCCAAGCCGGTCAAGCGCGGGATCGCCGACGCGGTGCGCGTGCTGTACGGCGAGCGGTCCTTCCTGAAGTGGGACAGCGGCAACCGCGGCGTGCGGTTCGCCGACGTGCTGCGGCTGGTGCACCCGGCGCCGCGGGACGCCGTGCAGGACGCGCTCTTCGAGCACATCCTGCGCGACGGTTCGCCGCCGCCGGAGCTGACCGTGCTGACCCGGCGGCGGGCGCTCATGGCGCTCCCGGCCGACCAGCGCCGGGCGGCACTGGACCCGGCGGAGCTGCGCGCGGCGGGCATGACGTGGGAGGCGCTGGCCGGGTGGCTGCAGGGGCCGCTGGACGCCGAGGCTTGGCAGGCCGTCATCCCGGGCATGGGGTACATGGCGCTCCTGCGCAACCTCCGGAATTTCGACCAGGCCGGCATCCCGGACGAGGTGGCCGACCAGGTGGCGGCGCGGCTCGCCGATCCGGACCAGGTGGCGCGGTCGCGGCAGTTCCCGTTCCGGTTCCTGTCCGCCTACCGCTCCGCGCGGTCGCGGTGGCACGCGGCTCTGGAGCGTGCCCTGGACGCGTCACTGGCCAACGTGCCCGCCCTGCCTGGGCGGACGCTGATTCTGATCGACCGGTCCGCCTCCATGTGGACGCGGGACCGGCGCTCGTCCGTCACGTTCGCCGATCAGGCGGCCGTGTTCGGGTGCGCGCTGGCGGTGCGGGCGGAGAAGCCGACGGTCGTGGTGTTCGGCTGGGACAGCCGGGAGGTCGAGGTTCCGCGTGACGGCGCGCTGCTGCCGTTCGTGGAAAGCCTCGACATGTACTCGGCCACGAACACCGCGGCGGCGGTGCGCAGGCACTACCGCCGCCACGACCGGGTCGTCCTCCTGACCGACGAGCAGTCCGCGACGGCGGACGCGTCGGCCGGGTTGCCGCGCCGGGTTCCGCTGTACGTGTGGAACGTCGCCGGGTACCGCTACGGCGGCACGCCGTCCGGGCTGGGCAACCGGCACACGTTCGGCGGGCTGACCGACGCGGCGTTCCGGATGATCCCGCTGCTGGAAGCCGGCCGCGTCGCGCGCTGGCCGTTCTGACCCGGGGCCGCCGTCAGTCGGCGGCCTCGGGCGCCCAGCGCTGCCCCATCCGCCCGGCGCGCCACACCACGAGCGCGACCAGCCAGGTGACCGCGAACAGGCCGACCAGCAGGTACCCGACGTCGGCCAGGTCCATGCTCGCCGCCCAGGCCAGCGGTCCGCTCGTCACGTTCAGCCGCTCCGCGAGCAGGCCGAGCAGTTCGATGCCGCCGATGACCAGGGCGACCGCGACCGACAACGCGGTGACCGTGAGGTTGTAGAACACCTTCCGCACCGGCGTGACCAGCGCCCAGCCGTAGGCGAAGTTCATGAACACCCCGTCCGCGGTGTCCAGCAGGCTCATCCCGGCCGCGAACAGCACCGGCAGCGTCAGCAGCGCGTACCAGGGCAGGTCGAAGGCCGCCGCGCCACCGGCGAGGACCAGCAGCGACACCTCGGTCGCGGTGTCGAACCCGAGCCCGAACAGCAGGCCGAGCGGGTACATGTGCCACGGCTTGCGCACCGACCGCGCGACCCGGCCCAGGATCCGGTTCAGGAAACCGCGCTCGTCCAGCCGCCGCTCCAGTTCGGCCTCGTCGTAGTCGCCGGCGCGCATCCGCCGGAACACCGCGGCGATGTGCCGCAGCGCCACCAGGTTCAGCACCCCGATCAGCAGCAGGAACCCGCCGGACACGAGCGTGCCGATCAGGCCGGTCACGGCGTGCAGCGTCGAGCCGTCCGAAGTGACCTGCCCGGCCAGCGCCCGCACCCCGAGCCCGAGCAGCAGGCACAGCCCGAACACCACGCTGGAATGCCCGAGCGAGAACCAGAACCCGACCGACAGCGGGCGCCTGCCGTCCATCATCAGCTTGCGGGTGGTGTTGTCGATGGCGGCGATGTGGTCGGCGTCGAACGCGTGCCGCATGCCCAGGGTGTACGCCGTGACGCCGAGGCCGACGCCGAACACCCCCGCCTGCCCGATCGCGTAGTGGCCGGGCACCACCAGCAGCATCAGCGTGCCCCAGCCGATCACGTGCAACAGGGCCACCGTCACGGCCATCCCGGTGATGCTGCGCCTGCCCTGCCGGTCGAGGACCGCCATGTCCCGCTCCCTCCGCCGCACCCGGCCTCGTCGCCGGTACCAGCACCGTCGCAGCCGGGCGCCGGCGGCGGCACTGCCCGATCGGAGGGGACGGCGCCGGTCAAGGGGTGAGAACCTGTCCGATCGGACAGGTGCGGGCAGCCACCCGGACAGTGTGTCGGCCGTCACCTCAGGGGGTAGCGTCGAGGCGGTCGAAGGACAAGGAGCACCCCATGCCACGACTGTCCGACCTGCCGAAACTGCCCGGCGCCGTGGCCGGCGCTGTTCTCGCGGACAGCCCCCGTCACGTACCGTGGGAGCGGTCGCCGCGCCGCCGCGGGGACCGTGAGCCGCGGGAGGTCGCCGTGACGGGCAGGGTCCTCGACAAGTCCGAGCGCCTCACCGGACCGTGCGTCGCACGGACCCGGTCCGAGCCCGCTGAGCTGGCCAAGTTCCACGTGCCGGAAGTCGTGTTCGGCCCGGGTTCGCTCGCCGAACTCGGCCACGCCGCGCTGCGGGTGGGCGCGCGGCGCCCGTTCGTCGTCACCGACCCCGGCCTGATCGAGGCCGGCTGGGTCGACGAGGCGGAGAGCCACCTGCGGCTGGCCGGGCTGCGGCCGGTGGTGTTCTCCGGTGTCACCCCGAACCCCAAGGACCACGAGATCGAGGCCGCCTACCAGCAGTACGCCTCGGTCGGCGCGGACGTGATCATCGCGGTCGGCGGGGGGTCGTGCATCGACGCCGCCAAGGGCGTGGCGATCCTGTCCGGCAACGGCGGCACGATCCTCGGCTACGCCGGGGTGGACAAGGTGGTGCAGCCGATCCCGCCGCTGGTCATGGCCCCGTCGACGTCCGGCACCGGCGCGGACGTGTCGCAGTTCGCGGTCGTCACCGACACCACGCAGCACACCAAGATCACGATCATCAGCCGGACGCTGGTCCCGGACATCTCGATCGTCGACCCGCGCCTGCTCATCACGATGCCGGACGAGCTGAACGCGGCGACCGGGCTGGACGCGCTCACCCACGCGGTCGAGTCGTTCGTGTCCCGCGCGCACAACCCGCTGACCGATCAGCACGCGCTGCACGCCGCCACGCTCATCACCCGCAACCTGCTGCACACGATGGTCCACCCACGGGCGGCCGACCCGCGCATCGCGATGGCGCAGGGCGCGCTGGAGGCCGGGATGGCGTTCACCAACGCGATCCTCGGCATCACCCACGCGATGAGTCACCAGGTCGGCGGCCTGCTGGACGCCCCGCACGGCGTGCTGAACGGCGTGCTGCTGCCGCACGCGATCCGCTTCAACGCTGCCACCGAGCCGGAGCGGTTCGTCCCGCTGGCCGCGGCGACCGGGATCGACGTGGCCGGCAAGCCCGCGGACGAGGTGGCCGAGCTGTTCGCCTGCCGGGTGCGGGAGCTGGCCGACGCCGTCGGCGTGCCGCGGGGGCTGGCCGCGCTCGGCGTCACCGAGGCCGACATCGACACCCTGACCCGCACCACGCTGCAGGACGCGTGCCTGGCGACCAACCCGCGCACGGCGAGCGCGGCGGACGTGGCGGCTCTGTTCCGGCAGGCGCTGTAGACCATGACGACGGAGAACTACCTCGGCGCGCTGACCGGTGTGCGGTCGGGTAAGCGGTCCTTCTACCCGGAGTACGTGCGCACGGCGGAGCGGCTGGAGCGCGCGGTCGGCGCCCTCGACCGCATCTCCCGCGCGCTGGTGCGCACCGGTGAAGGCCCCCGGGCGCTGGTCGAGGCGGTGGTGCGGGCCGCGGCGGAACACGTGCAGGCGGACTGGCTGCTGTTCGCGGTCGCCGACGGCGCGCTGCGGGCGGCGCGGCCACGATTCCTGCTGCTCACCGGCGGCGAGCTGGTCGAGGACGAGCGGCTGTTCCCGCCCGACGCGCTCGCGCACCTGCGGATCCTGCGGAGCAGGCCGTGGGAGGCCGGGGACCCCGCCGAGTCCGGGGTGCGGGTGCCGATGACCCTGGACTGCGAGCCCGTCGGCGGGATCGCCGCCCGGCCCGCGCCCGGCATGGACATCGCCGACACCGACCTGGCGGTGCTGCGGGTGCTGGCCAACCAGGCCGCGGTCGCGCTGCACAACTCCTACCTCGTGCACGCCACCATGCAGCTGCGCGGGCGGACCGAGGCGCTGTCCGAAGCGGCCGAGCAGCAGGCGCGCGACCTGGCCGCCCGCAACGCCGAGCTGCAGGAGACGCAGCGCAGGCTGATCGAGGTGATGCAGCGGCAGGCGCTCGACGACGAGCGGCACCGGATCGCGCGCGAGCTGCACGACAGCGTCACGCAGGACGTCCTATCGGCCGGGATGATGATCGAGATCTGCCGCGCCGAGATGACCGAGCCGGGTGCGGACCTCGCTGCGCTACGGGAGAAGCTCACCGGGGCGAAGGACCTGACCCGGCACGCGGTGGAACGGCTGCGCGCGGCGATCTACGCGTTGCACCACTCCGAGTCCGAGCCGTCCGGCTCGCTGCCGGTGCTGCTGGAACGACTGTCCACAGTGCACCTGCCGACGGACCTGACGGTGAGCGTGTCGGTGCACGGCGAGCCGGTCCCGCTGCCCGGCGAGGCCGAGCACTCGCTGCTGCGCATCACCGGCGAGGCGCTGTTCAACACCGTGATGCACACCAACGCGGCCCGCGCGCGGATCCGGCTGGACTACCGCGCGGACTCCATCCGGCTGTCCATCGCCGACGACGGGGACGGTGATCCGGCGCAGCTGCGCCGGATGCTGCGGCTGTCCTCGGCGACGGACCTGGCGGGTGCGCACCGCGGGCTCGCGAACATGCGGGCCCGTACCGAGGAACTGGGCGGGACGCTGTCGATCCGGCGGTCCCGGATCGGGGGAATCCTGTTGCTGCTGGAGATACCGCTGCCGCTGGACACGGAGGCGGCGTGATGATCACGGGTGAGCGGACGTTGAAGATCGTGCTGGTGGACGACCACGCCATCGTCCGGCAGGGGTTGCGGTCCATCCTGGAGCGCGAGGAGGACATCACCGTCATCGGGGAGGCGGCCACGGCGGCCGAAGCGCGCGCGGTGGTCGAGCGGACCCGTCCGGACATCGTGCTGCTGGACCTGAAGCTGTCGACCGGCTCCGACACCGAGGGCCTGGAGATCTGCTCGGAGCTGACCGCCCGGTACCCGGACCTCGGGGTGCTGGTGCTGACGACGTTCCTCGACGACGCGCTGGTGGTGGAGGCGATCCACCGCGGCGCACGCGGTTACGTGATCAAGGACGTGGACACGACCGGGCTGGTGTCGTCGATCCGGGCGGTGGCGCGCAACGAGAGCGCGTTCGACTCGCGGTCCGCTTCGGCGATGGTCCGGTCGATCCGCACCGCGCCCGAGGAGCCGGTGCTGACCAGCCGCGAGCAGGGGGTCCTGGAGCTGCTCGCACGCGGGCTGAGCAACCGCGACATCGGCTCGCGGCTGTTCATCTCCGAGACGACGGTGAAGTTCCACGTCCGCAACATCATGCGCAAGATCGACGCCTCCAGCCGCGCGGAAGTGGTGTACGAGGCGAGCAAGCGGGGCCTGATCTGAGGCACCGGGCGGGGTGGCCCGCCCGGTGCCCCGGCCTCAGCGCAGGACCGGACGGCCCAGCGGCAGGCCGCGACCGCCGGTCGCCGTCGACAGGGCGCCGGCGAACAGGTAGACGCCGACCGCGGTGAAGGCGAACACGACGTACCCGCCTGCGGTGGTGGCCGAGGTGGAACCGCTCACGGTGCCGTAGAGCACCAGCGCGAGCGCGATGTCGATCAGCGTGAACAACAGCGTGAACGCGGCGGGCAGGCGCAGGGTCCCCAGCGTCAGCAGGACCACCGTGACCAGCCAGGCGATCAGGAACAGGCCCTGCGTGGCGACCGCGGCGTCGGCGGTGATGCCGAACCAGCCGTGGATCAGGCCGAGCACGAGCGCGGCGTAGCTGAGCCAGAAACCGGTGAACACGCCGAAGACGGCGGCCACCGCGTTCTGGCCCAGCGCGGCCGCCCAGACGGCGGCGACCAGCTGGCCCAGGCCGGTGGCGGGCAGGATGATCGCGATGGACGCGCCGACGGCGCCGGCCGGGACGTAACCGGTCAGCACCAGGCCGAGCGCGATCGCGCCGACGATGAAGGTGGGCACCCCGATCAGGGCCGGATCGCCCGTGATCTCGGTGCGGACGGGGGCTTCGGTGGCAACGGCAGTGGTCATCGTGTGCTCCTCGTTGAGCGGTAACGCGGTCAGGCGGGACGGCGGTCCAGGATCAGCCAGCCACCGTGGAAACCGGAGACGCGGTGGCGCCATCCGCTCGCCGACCCGAGTCCGGTGAGCGTCGCGAGGTCGAAGCGGCGCACGTGACCGTAGTCGGCGTTGGGGACCTCCTCGAAGGGGACGGCGACGACGACCCGGGACCGGGCCAGCCGCTGGGCCTCGGCCAGCACCGCGGCGCCGGTCGCGGGATCGAGGTGCTCCAGCAGGTGCACGACCGTCACGGTGTCGACGCACCGGTCCGGCAGCGGCACCCGCGCCGCGTCGCACACCATCGTGCGCAGCGGTGTGTCCATGGCGGCGGCGACCGTCTCCAGCACCCGCATGGTTCCGGCCACGATGTCGGAGGCGATCACGGTCGTGCGCGGGCGCTGCGCGAGCATCAGCGCGAGGAACCCGAAGCACGAGCCCAGGTCCAGCACGCTGCCCGGCGGCACGAGCCGCAGCACCCGCGCGTACACCGGCGCGATCCCCGCGATCAGTCCGGGCGCGGTGCGGGGATCGCGCAGGTGCTCCAGGGTGTTGGCGTAGAAGGTTTCCCAGGCGCGGGCCGGGTCGGGCACGGTGCTGCGGACGACGCCGCAGAACACGCGCTCGAAGATGTCCTGGCCGCACAGCCAGCCGGGCGTGAACAGCTCGTCGATCAGCAGCGCGGTCAGGCCGTTGTGCAGCTGGTCGGGACGCAAGCAGTGGCTCACCTCGATGCGCCGCCCGGCGCGGTGCAGCCGGAAGTGCGGGGTGCGCACGACCGCGGACCGCCCGTCGTCCTCGGCGCGCACCACGCGCACCAGGTCGTCGAGGTACTCGGCGACCGGGAACGGCGCGAGCGGGTCCAGCGCGGCGGTCATCGGGTCACCAGGTCCAGCGCGACGCGGTCCAATCCGGACAGATCGCGGACGACTCGGACCTTGCTGCAGTACTCGGCGTAGGCGGGCAGGTCGCAGCCGCCCAGGCCCCACGAGTAACGCGGCTCGGGGGTGAGCCAGATGGTCTCCCGCGCGCGGCGGGAGATCTCGGCGAAGGCGCCCAGGTTCGGGTCGTTGCCGTTGCCCCGCCCGTCGCCCAGCACCAGCACGGTGGTCCGGCGGGTCACGGCCGACGAGTGCTCGGCCAGGAACTCACCGAACGCGGCGCCGTAGTTCGAGTTGGCGTCCACGTCGAGGACGTCGCCGCCGAAGATCAGGCCGAGCGCGCGCTCCACCGGGTGCTCGGCGAACAGCTCGGTGGTCTCGGCGATGTCGTCGACGAACGCGAACGAGCGGACCTGCGCGAACAGGTTCTGCAGGCCGTGCACCAGGTGCAGGGTGAACCGCGCGGTGGCCCGCACGGACAGGCTGACGTCGGCGAGCACCACCAGCCGTGGCCGGTCCTCCGCGCGCCGCACGGTGACCGGGCTGAACGGGATGCCGTCGAAGCGCATGTTGCGCCGCATGGTGCGGCCCGGATCGACCCGGCCCGCGCTGGCGATGCGCCTGCGGTGCGTCAGCGCGCCACGCAGCGACGACGCGAGCCGGCGCAACGACTCCTCCAGTTCTGCTCGCTCGCTCTCCCTGGCCTGGTCGACGTGGGCGGCCCGCTTCTCCCGCGTCTCGACGACCGTGTTCTCCAGCTCCAGCAACGCTTCCAGGTGCCGTTTCAACGCCTCCGGCAGGTTCTCCAGCACCCCGGCGAGGCGGCGGCGCAACTGGGCTGCGTCGTCCTCGTCGCCGTCCGCGGCCTGTTCGAGCCAGCCGAGCAGCGCGTCCTGCTCGGCGATGCTCAGCTCGGCGTCCACCTTCGTGCCGGTCTCCTGGGACAGCCGGCCGGGCGCGCCCGCGCCGTGCAGGCGGTCGGTGTCCAGCTGCACCCGGTAGCCGGCGTCGCCGGCGACGGCGTTGTCCGTGGAGAACACGATCTCGTCGGTCATCGAGGCGAGGTCGATCTTGTTGGCCTCCTGGTGCAGGTTGTACTGCTGCGCCAGGTCCGACTGGTCGAAGAAGTCCCGGATGTCGCTGGGCTTGCCGTGCTCGTGCCCCTGCTGCGGGGTCTCGCTCGGCTCCTCGGAGAGGGTGAAGCTCTCCAGCTCGCCGGTGTCGGACAGGTCGTCGTGGCTGTGCCCGTGGCCGTGCCCGTGCTCGGACGGCCCGACCCGCACCAGCGCGAAGAAGGCGTCGAAGATCTCGTCGAACGCCGGGTCGTCGCGGTGGTCCTTGACGAGCGCGAGCCGCAGCGCCTCCTTGAGCACGGCCCGGTCGGCGAGGATGCCGGGCTCGGCCGCGCAGCGCAGGGCGTCGATGGTCTCCGGCACCGAGATGCGGACGTCCCGCAGCCGCAGCAGCCGCACGAACCGGTGCAGACTGGCCTCCATCGCGTGTCCCTAGGACCGCCGGCCGAACGACCGGCTGCCGCGGTCGGCGCTGACCTTCGGCGCCTCGTGCGAGTGGCCGTGGCCGTGCCCGTGTCCGTGGCCGTGCAGGGTCTCGGGCACCTCGGCGTTCGGGTCGACCAGCCGCGGCAGGGCTTCGAGGGCCTTGCGCACGTCCTTGTCGTACTTCACCACCACCGACACGGTGTCCGACAGCACCGGCGCGGTCAGCTCGTCGACCCCCAGCACGGCGAGCGTGCGCGCCCAGTCGATGGTCTCCGAGATGCTGGGCGACTTGCGCAGTTCCAGCTCACGCAGGCCGCGCACGATCTCCACGAGCTGGCGGGCCAGCGCCTCGGGCAGGCCGGTGTCCTTGCTGCGCACGATGTCCAGCTCGCGCTCCGCCGACGGGTAGTCGAGGAACAGGTGCAGGCAGCGGCGTTTCAGGGCGGCGGCGAGGTCGCGGGTGTTGTTCGAGGTGAGGATCACGTACGGGCGGTTGCGGGCGGTGAACGTGCCGATCTCCGGCACCGAGATCTGGTACTCCCCCAGCATCTCCAGCAGCACCGCCTCCAGCGCCTCGTCGGCGCGGTCGATCTCGTCGATCAGCAGCACCACCGGTTCCTCGGAGCGGACCGCCTCCAGCAGCGGGCGCGCGGCGAGGAAGCGTTCGGAGAAGAACACGCTCTCCTGCGCGCCGATGCGGTCGACCGCGTCGTGCAGGTCGGGCGCGTCGGCCACGAGCTGGCCGATCTTCTCGCGGAGGATCTGGGTGTAGAGCAGCTGCTTGCCGTAGTCCCACTCGTAGAGCGCGCTGGCTTCGTCCTGGCCCTCGTAGCACTGCAGGCGCAGCAGCCGCCGCCCGGTGGCCGCGGCGAGCGACTTGGCCAGCTCCGTCTTGCCGACGCCGGCCGGGCCCTCCAGCAGCACCGGCTTCTCCAGCCGGGTCATCAGGAACACCATCGTCGCGAGCCGGTCGTCGGTCAGGTAACCCTGCGCCGCGAGCGCCTTCCCCGCCTCCTCGACGGAGTCGAATGCGGTCACGCCAAACCCTCCTCGGTAGGGGTGCCGGGGGCGGCCCCGTCCAGCCCGCCCCCGGCAGTTGAGTCAGCTGAGCAGGTCGTCCAGGTCGCCGTTCATGCAGTGATCGACGACGGGGCGGACCGTTTCGAAGGTGCATTCCTTGGCGTTGCCCGGCGTGCAGGCGTCGCCGAGGACGTGGTTCGTGATGCGGTCCACGTCCTCGTCGTCGCCCTTGATGACGCTCGCCTGCTCGTAGAACTTCGTCGGGCCCTGGCCGAGCCGGTTCTTCGAGTAGCTGTCCTGGGTGACGTCGGTGAACTTCTCCGGGATGCCCACGTCGCGCAGCAGCCGGATCGCGGCCGCCAGAGCGGCGTCCGCCGCCTGCACGTCGGTCATGCCGTGCGTGTCGACGCCCATCGCCTCGGCCATGTCGGCGAACCGCTTGTACGCCACCGGCATGTTGAACGCCCACACGCGCGGCAGGGCGATCGCGTTGTTCAGGCCGTGGTGGGTGTCGTAGAAGGCGCTGACCGCGTGCGAGATGGAGTGGATGATCCCGAGCCCGCCGGAGTTGAACGCCTGCGCGGCGATGTACTGCGCGTACATCATGCCCTCACGGCCGGACAGCTCGCTCGGGTTCCAGGTGGCCTGGCGCAGGTTCTCCGCGGTGAGCTTGATGGCCCGCAGCGCGTTGCCCAGCGACGGCTCGAAGTTCAGCCGCGACACGTACGGCTCGGAAGCGTGCGCCAGCACGTCGAAACCGCACTGCGCGGTGTAGTCGATCGGGCAGCTGTAGTACAGCACCGGGTCGTCGATCGCCAGCGTCGCCACCGAGGCGTCGTCGAACGCGACGTACTTGTGCGGGTTGTCCGGGTCGGTGGTGGTGTCGGTGATGACGTAGGCCCAGGACGTCTCGGAGCCCGTGCCTGCCGTGGTGGACACCGCGATGTGCGGCGGGTTGCGCGGGTTCTCGGACTTGTTGAAGCCCTCGAAGTCGTTGACGTTGCGACCGTCGTGCGCGACCGAGATGCGGGCGCCCTTGCAGGCGTCGTGCGACGACCCGCCGCCGATGGAGACGAAGCTGTCACACTTGTTCTCCTGGTACAGCTTCACCGCGTCCATGACGTTGTAGTCCTTGGGGTTGGACTCGACCTTGTCGTAGAGCACGACCTCGAGCCCGTGGTACTTCATCGACTCGGTGATCTTGTGGACGATGTCGGACCCGCGCAGCCCGCTCGTCATCACCAGCGTCTTCTTGAAGCCCAGCTTCAGCGCCTCCGGGCCGATCATCTCGTGGGCCCCGGGGCCGAGGAGCGCCCGCGGGAACGGGTGGAACTCCTTGATGGGGAACGGCTTCAGCAATTCGTCGACCTGCATGACGCACTTTTCCTTCCTGCGCGACGAGCGACTGTGGTGACGCGCACACCGAAGCTAGCTCCCCTGGCACGGCGCGGAAACGCTTGTGGCGCAATACTCCTCGCCCGGCACGCGACTCCGCACGACCGGCGGGGCGCGCACCTGCCCGATCGGACAGGTGCCCGTGGACGCGAAAAAGGCCCGGACGCGGGGTCCGGGCCTTCTTCGCGGTTCTTCAGTTGTCCAGCAGGGCCAGTTCTTCGTCGGTGAGCAGGCGGGACCGGATCAGGAAGCGCACGCCTTCGGGCGCCTCCAGCGAGAACCCGCTGCCCCGCCCGGCCACGACGTCCACCGTCAGGTGGGTGTGCCGCCAGTAGGCGTACTGGTCGGCGCTCATCCAGAACGGTGTGCCGTCGCCGACGTGGCCGAGCAGCACGTCCGAGTCGCCCACCCGGAACTCGCCGTCCGGGTAGCACATCGGTGCGCTGCCGTCGCAGCAGCCGCCGGACTGGTGGAACATCACCGGTCCGTGCTGCTCGATCAGCCGGCGCAGCAGGGCGACCGCGGCCCCGGTCATCGAGACCCGTTGCACCATCAGAAGAAGCCGAGCTTCTTGGCCGAGTAGCTGACGAGCAGGTTCTTGGTCTGCTGGTAGTGGTCCAGCATCATCTTGTGGGTCTCGCGCCCGATGCCGGACTTCTTGTAGCCGCCGAACGCCGCGTGCGCCGGGTAGGCGTGGTAGCAGTTCGCCAGCATGTACGGGTAGCTGACGTCCCCGGCGTCGCCGCCCAGCACGTTGGACTTGCCCACGCCGGACATCCCGGGCATCGCGCCGTGCCCCAT
>NZ_JBEXTX010000051.1:0-51782 GCF_040614175.1 Amycolatopsis sp. NPDC006131 | reverse complement strand
AAGCCACCCAACGGGGCAAGAACCCATCAGCCACACCCCATCGCCCTGGGCATCCAGAACATCCCGTCCTGAACATCAACAATCTTATGGAGAACCCATGACCCAAAGCGCCATCCGAACAGGCGCGGCACTCAACAACGTGTCGGCCGGGTACGCACGACAAGTCGTCCTGCACGAGGTCTCCGCGGTCTTCCCCGCGGGCGCCGTCACCGCCCTGGTGGGCGCCAACGGCTCCGGCAAGTCGACCGCACTGAGCGTGCTGGCCGGGATCGTCCGGCCCGCCGCGGGCAGTGTCGAGCGGCCCGCCGGGCGCGCGGCGCTCGTGGTGCAGCACGACGCGGTGCCCGCGCTGCTGCCGGTGACCGTGCGGGAGACCGTCGAGATGGGGCGCTGGGCCGGCCACCCCTGGCGGCGGCTGTCGCGGCATGACCGGGCGGTCGCGGAGCGGTGCCTGACGAGGCTCGGCCTGGATCAAATCGCCGGTCGCCGGCTGTCCGCGCTCTCCGGCGGGCAGCGGCAGCGCGCCCTGGTCGCTCAGGCGCTCGCGCAGGAGACGGACCTTCTCCTGCTCGACGAACCCACCGCGGCGCTCGACGTGCCTGCCCGGGAGACGATTTCCCGGACACTGCGCGAGGTCGCCGACAGCGGTGTGACGGTCGTGCATGCCACGCACGACCTCACCGAGGCCCGAGCCGCCGACCACTGCGTGCTCCTGCGACAGGGGCGGGTTCTCGCCGAAGGGCCCCCGGAAACCGTCCTCAGCCAGGACAATCTGCTCGACGCGTGGCACTGACGACCAGGAAGGAGCAGCCATGAATCCCGAGGCAGCAGCCGGGGTCTTCACCGCGGCCAGATCGGAGTTCGCCGCCTGGTCAGGCCGCCTGTGGCGGCCGCTCGGCGAGATCCTCACCGCGCTGGCGCGGCCACGGCCGGGCGACCGCGTGCTCGACGCCTGCTGCGGCGCCGGCGCCTCCGCCATTCCGGCCGCCCGCGCGGTCGGACCCGACGGCGTGGTCGACGCGATCGACGTCGCCGAAGGGCTGCTCGACGAGGGGCGCCGGGAGGCGGCCGCTCACGGGCTGAGCAACCTGCGCTTCACGGCCGCCGACGTCCTCGCCTGGCCGCACGACGGCTACGACGTCGTGCAGAGCTCGTTCGGCGTGTTCTTCTTCCCGGACATGGACGCGGGCAGCCGCCGCCTCGCCGGGCTGCTCAAGCCCGGCGGCCGGTTCGCGGTGAGCACCTGGCGGGCCGACGGCATGTCCCGCATCGTCCCGATCGGACGCGCCGCCGCGCTGCCGGACCACCCGGAACTGGCGGACGCGCCGCCGCGGCCCAACCACAGCGCCCGCGTCGACACGGCGGACAAGCTCGCCGGCTGGCTGTCGTCGATCGGCCTGCGGGACGTCGAGGTGCGGGAGGTCGCCTACGTGCAGCCGCTGCACCCGGAGGACGCCTGGACGTTCTACCTCGGCTCGGCGATGCGCGGCTTCGTCACCGGCCTGCCCCCCGACGCGCTCGACCGGGTCCGCGCCCGCTTCTTCGACGGGCTGCGCGAAGCCGGGCTCGACACACTCGACGCGGGCACGCTGATCGGTGTCGGACGCCGGCCCTAAACCCCATCGCCGTCATCCCATCCGGTGAATCCGGGCCGAGACCCGTCCCAGGAGTGTTGAACTGTGTTCACACTGTCCGCGGAGGTGGGTGGCGTGGCGGACCGGGCCGAGGTGGAGATCCGGACGGCGGTCGTGGACGACGAGGTCGTGCGCGTGCACGTCTCCGGGGAGGTGGACCTGCTGACGGTCCCGTCGCTGGCCGAGGCGCTGGCCGCGGCCGGGCGGCTCTCGCCCCGGCTCATCGAGGTCGACCTGTCCGCTGTGGACTTCCTGTCGGTGTCCGGCGCCGCCGAGCTGGCCCAGACCGCGGCGCGGATCCCGGTCCAAGTCGGACCGGCCAGCCACGCCTCCAGGGTGGTGCTCGCCGCCGCGGGACTGGACCACCTGCTCGCCTGACAGGACTGTGCCGGTGACAGGACAGTGCCGGCCCCCCGAAGAGGGCCGGCACTCGAAGTGTGGTCCGGATCAGTACCAGTGTGCCCTGCCGCCGACCTTCCGGCCGGTGCCACCGAGGATCGCCAGTGCCGCACCCACGACCAGGAGCACGATCCCGATCGTCCAGATGATGTTGATGCCGGTCAGCAGACCGACGATGAGCAGGATGACGCCAAGAACGATCATGGCAACTCTTTCTGCCTGCAGGACGGGCCGCGCCGCCGGTCCTGCTCCGATGGGGACCGGCCAGCGATACCCGGACGGGTGATCGCGCAAACCCGGTACGCCCCGGTACGAGGCGAAGTTGCTGCGTCGCGACCACACCGTTGCGCCACGTAGACCAAGAGCGTTTGCGAACCGGTCAGTACCCTTCCGCTCCGCCGTTGCGGCGGGGGTCCGCACAGGACCGCAGCGACCCGCCGTCCAGCGTGACGCCCTCGAAGTTGCCGGTCAGCGAATGCCACGGCCCGAGATCACGCAGCCACAGCCCGCGTTCGGCGCAGCGGCGCCGGAACTCGCGGTCCACGCCGGGCGCGAACCCGTGCTCCAGCGTCACGCCCGGCAACCACCCGGCGGCCGGTTCGTGCGGCCGCACCCCGAAGCGCGGCGCCGCCACCGACTCCTCGATGGACATCCCGAAGTCCAGGAGGTTCACCAGGTTCTGCAGCACGCACGCCACCAGCGACACCGACGGCGACCCGGACGCGATGACCGGCACGCCGTCCCGCAGCACCAGGTTGGGCGCCAGGTAGACGGTGGCCCGCTCCCCCGGCCACGGCATGCCGCGCTGGAAGAACGACCCGCCGCCGGAGAGCTGGAACCCCTCCGCGAACAGCCCGTTCACCCACGGCGAGGCCATGTGGGAGTGCGTGACCGAGGCGATGTTGCGCTGCTCGTCCACCACGGTGACGTGGATCGTCCCGGGCACCGGCGTCGGCACGGACGGCGGCAGCGCGCCGAGCCGGTCCATCCGCCGGGCCGCGAAGTCCTTGGACAGCAGCGTTTCCACGTCGGCGGCGGCCGTGCGCGGTGGCGCGTAATACACCTCGTTGTGCACGGCGACCAGCAGGTCCAGCGTGTCCACGCAAGAGTGCGCGGGGCCCGGCAGGTCCACCAGCTCCAGCATGTTGAGCGCCTCGATGAGCTGGCACCCGCCGTCGTCCGGCGGCGCGGACGCCACGACCTCCACGTCCCGGTAGGTGCCACGCAGCGGCTCGGACCACTGCGCCTCGTACGCGGCGAAGTCCTCGGTCGTGATGGCCCCGCCGCCGCGGGCGCACTCGGCGGCGAAGGCCCGCGCGAAATCGCCCAGGTAGTAGTCCAGGTCCTCGTCCCGCAGCCGTTCCAGCGTGCGCGCGACCCGGTCCTGCCGCAGGGTGCCGCCGGGCGCGATCAGGGTGCCGCCCGGCAGGAACGCCTCCCGCGCCTGCTCGTGACACCCGAGTTCGGCGCGGTGCGCGTACATCTCGCCCAACAGGTAGGGGTTGACCGCGAACCCGTCCCGCGCGAGCTGGACGGCGTCCCGCAGCAGCCGATCCCGGGACAGCCTGCCGAACCGGTCATGCGCGGCGCGGAAGGCAGGCCACCAGCCGGGGACGGGGACGCCCCGGCCGGTGGTCAGGTCGGCCCCGGTGAACCCGGGCAGCGGCGCGAGGGGGGCGGCGACGTTGCCGTTGAGGTAGCTCGCCTCGCCGCTCGCGCCGTCCCAGTGCAGCATCTCCAGGCCGCCGGTCAGCGCCGTCATGTGTGGTTCGACCACCAGCTGGGTGGCCGCTGCCGCGAGCGCCGCGTCGGCGGCCGTGCCGCCGTCGCGGAGCACGTCGAGCCCGGCCCGCACCGCGAGCGGGTGCGAGGTGACCACCATGCCGCGCTCGGCCTCCACCGGCTCCTTCGGGCCGTAGGCGGCCGAGCGAGCCAGTTCGTCCGCAGTGCGGGCGTCCATCAGGCCTCCGCCAGCGACTTGCGGCGCTGCTCGTCGACCGCGGCGGGCATCGCGAACAGGGCGACCAGGATCGAGACGGCGCAGATCGCCGTCATGTACCAGCCGAACGCGGCGTTGGTGCCGGTGAGGTCGAACAGCCACACCGCGATCAGGCCCGCGGTCGAGCCCAGCGCGGTGGTGCCGATGTTGTAGTTCAGCGCCGACGCGCTGGCCCGCACCTCGGCCGGGAAACTCATCACGTAGGCCGTCGTCAGCGGTGCGCCGACGAAGTTGTTGATGAAGGTGAACGCGACCACCGCGACCACCGCCAGCCACAGCGAGCCGGACCCGATGGCGAGGAACGTCGGCACGGTCAGCACGACGAACAGGCCGTAGCCGACGACGAGCGGGATCCGCGCGCCGTGCTTGTCGGCGAGCTTGCCGCCCCAGATCGCCGGGATCGGGCCGATCGCGTACGTCAGCAGGGAGGCGAGCAACGCGTTGTTCTCGGCGAAACCGGCCTTCACCATCGCGGTGACGAAGTAGGCCTGGATGACGAACGAGCCGACCCGCTGCCCGGCGCCGAGGCCGATCGCCCGCAGCATCGCGCCCCAGTGCTCGCGCACGGCGGTGCGGAACGGCGTCTGCTTGACCTTGTTCTGCTCGGCCAGCTCCGCCATTTCCTTGAACTGGGGGGTTTCCTCGACGTGACGGCGGATGTAGATGCCGACCAGCGCCATCGGGATCGACAGCAGGAACGGGATGCGCCAGCCCCAGTCGTTGAACGCCTGCGCCGGCATCACCGAGATCACCAGGTAGGACACCAGGGTGGCGAGCAGCGGACCGACCGAAGTGGACGCCACGGACAGCCCGGCGAGGTAGTTGCGCCGGTTGCCGCGCTCGTGCTCGAAGATGAAGTTGGCGGCCGTGGTGTACTCCACGCTCGCCCCGATGCCCTGCAGGACCCGGCAGAACAACAGGATCATCGGCGCCGCGATCCCGATCGCCGCGTAGGTCGGCAGCAGCCCGATGCCCGCGGTGCCGACGCTCATCACCGCGATCGTCAGCAGCAGCACGAACCGGCGGCCCTTGATGTCGGCCAGCGGTCCCAGCACGATCGCCGCCAGCGGCCGCAGCGCGTAGGACAGCACCACGCCCGCGTAGGTCGACAGCAGCGCGGCGGTCGCGTTGCCCTCCGGGAAGAACTGGCGGGAGATGATCACGGCCAGCGTGCCGTAGAGGCCGAAGTCGTAGTACTCGACGACGTTGCCGAGCATCGCGGACATGATCACCTTGCGCCGCGAGCGCAGGTCCGTCGAGGCGGGCGCGGACGCCCGCGTGTCGTGGTCGGTCAACGGATCTCCTTGCGGGGGTTCAGGGCCGGAAGCGGTCCGGCCGGAAGGGCTCCAGCATCGGGTGGGGCTCGCCGGTGCGGATCTCGCCTGCCAGCAGCTCTCCGGCGATCAGGCCGAGCGTGGCGCCGGAGTGGGTGAAGGCGACGTGGCACCGCGGCACGGCGGACAGCTCGCCGAACACCGGCTCGCCGTCGCCGGGGATGGGCTTGCGTCCGAGCTTCCAGGACGCGGCGGTCAGCGTGACCCCGCCGTCCAGGAGCGCGGAGGCCTCGGCGGCGAGTTCCTTGACCACCGACTCGTCGATCGAGCACGTGCCGTCGGCCGCCTCGGTGATCCGGTCCTCGTACCAGTGGTGGTCCAGGGCGAACGTGCCGCCCGGGTTGGGCCGCAGCGCGACGCGCGGGGTGTTCAGCACGGACTTGACGCCGGTCTCGGCGGGTTCGGTGAGCACGAGCATCGACAGCGGGGACGCGTCCGGGATGGTCACGCCCAGCTCCGCGACGACGGCCGGGGTGGCGGCGCCGCAGGCCACCACGACGGCGTCGCCCTCGAACCGCTGTCCGCCCGCGGTGGTCACCCCGGTGGCCACTCCCCCGGCGGTCGTGACGCTCGCCCGGCCTGCGCCGGTGACGATCTCGCCACCGAGCGCGGTGAACTCCGCGGCCAGGTGCTCGATCAGGTGCGGCAGGGACACCCAGCCCTCGCCCGGGTTGTGCACGGCCACCTCGGGGAACGCGGCCGGGTCGAGGCCCGGGTGGCTCGACACCAGCTTGGAGTCGTAGCCGTGCGCGACCTCAGCGCGGTGCCGGTCCCGCATCGCGTCCTCGTCGAGGCTCCAGTGCAGGCCGCCGTCGAAGCGGAGCCACTCGCGGGCGGGGTCCTGCGCGGAGAGCGTCCGGTAGCGGTCGATGCCGGCCATCCGCAGCGCGTGGTAGGCCGCCGAGCGGGTTCCGGCGGAGTTGAGCCAGGACAGCGACCGGCCGGAGGCGCCGTCGGCCAGCTCGCCCTCGGTCACCAGCGTCACCGCCACGCCGTCGCGCTGCAGGTGCGTGGCCGTGGAGACGCCGAGAACGCCCCCGCCCACCACGACGACGTGCTTGCCTGCGGTCATCGGGAAAGATCCCCCTTCTGGGCGTGTGCCCGTTCGATGATGCGAAGGACGTCCACCGCGTCGCGCGGATCGACCGGTGGTTCGCCGCCGGTGGCGATCGCGGTGGCGAGCAGCCGGTAGAACTCGCCGTAGTCCCCGGGTTCCGGCTCGACCCGGCGGGTGTCGCCGCGGACGCCGAGCGTGCCCCAGTTGTCCCGCGGCTCGTGCCCGAACCCGTCGTCGCCGGGCCGGGCGCCGTTCTTCAGCGCGTCCTCCTGCGGGTCCAGGCCGTGTTTCGTGTAGCCGGCCCGGTCGCCGAGGACGTGGAACCGCGGGCCGGGCAGCGCGGCGAGACCGGTCATGAACAGCCGGGACCGGGTGCCGTTTTCGTGGGCCAGCACCAGGAACGTGTCGTCGTCGCCGTCGCCCGCGCCGCGGCGGAGGACGTCGGCGTGCACGTGCGCGACCGGGCCGAACAACTGGATCGCCTGGTCGATCAGGTGGGTGCCGAGGTCGTACAGGATGCCGCCGCCCACGGCCGGGCCCGCGTGCGCCTTCCAGTCGCGTGGCCCCTGCGGCTTCCACCACTCGAACCGGGACTCGAAGGTGTGCACCCGGCCCAGATCACCGTCGTCGATCAGGCGCCGCAGGGTCCGGAAGTCGCCGTCCCAGCGGCGGTTCTGGAACACCGTGAGCACGCGGCCGGCGAGGTCGGCCTGCTCGATCAGCGCCTCGCCCTGCTCGCTGGTCACCGCGAACGGCTTGTCCACCACCACGTGCAGGCCGTGGCCGAGCGCCTCCGCGGCGAGGCCGGCGTGTGTCGCGGGCGGGGTGCCGATCACGACCAGGTCGAGCTCGTGCGCGAACAGCTCGCCGGGGGTCGCCAGGACCGTCGCGTGTGGATACTCGGCGCGGGCTTGTGCTGCGCGCTCCGGGTTTCCGGTGACGATGTAGTCGAGCGAGTATTTCTCGTCGGCGGCGAGGAACGGAGCGTGGAAGATCCGCCCGGACACCCCGAAGCCGATCACGGCGGTGCGGATCACGACTCCACCCCGTACACGGTGCGGGCGCGCTCGGCGGAGATCCGGCCTTCGGCGACGTCCCGGCGCACCTGGTCCGGGTCACGCTCGGACGGCGGCCCGTAGCCGCCCGCCCCGGCGGTCCGGATCGACACGCGGTCGCCGGGCTGCAGGCGGGTGTAGCCGTGCTCGACCGGTTGCGCCCCTTCGGAGAGCTCGACCCCGGCGCTCGCGCCCGGCCCGCCGCCGAACAGGCCCCACGGCTGCGAGCGCTGCCGCGAGGTGTCCAGCCAGAAGTGCACGTCGGACTCCTCGACGCGGACCGTGCGCCGGATGCCCATGCCGCCGCGGGTGCGGCCGTCGCCGCCGGAGTCGTCGATCAGCGCGTACTCCTCGACCACCAGCGGGTACTCGGTCTCCAGGGCCTCCACCGGCAGGTTGCTGGTGTTGGTCATGTGCACCTGCACGCCGTCCATGCCGTCCTTGCCCAGCCGCGCGCCGCAGCCGCCGCCGATCGTCTCCAGGTAGACGAAGTAGCGGCCGGTGCGGCTGTCCACCCCGGAGAAGTGCACGCCGGTGTTGGCGCCATTGCTCGCCGCGGTCACGGTCTCCGGCACCGCATCGGCGAGTGCACCGTGGATCAGGTCGACCACGCGCTGGCAGGTCTCGCTGCGGCCGTTGACGGCGGCGGGTTCGGCGCAGTTGAGCACCGATCCACGCGGGGCGTTGATCGTGACCGGCCGGTGCAGGCCGGCGTTCGGGATGATGTCCGGGTCCACCAGCGTCTTGAGCGAGTAGTAGACCGCCGCGTACAGCGCGGTCCATACGACGTTGACGCTGGCCCGGACCTGCGGCGGCGCCGTGAAGTCGAACGTGACCTCGTCCCCGTGCACGGTGACGGTGACGCCCAGGTCGAGCTCCTCGTCCAGCTCGGGGCAGTCGAAGCGGTCCGCGAAGGTGTAGGTGCCGTCGGGAACCCTCGCGATGGCCGCGCGGGTGCGGCGCTCGGTGTAGTCGAGCAGCGCCGCGGCCGCCGCCACGAGCGTGTCGCGGCCGTACCGCGCGGCCAGCTCGGTGTAGCGGGTGACGGCGAGCCGGTTCGCGGCGATCTGGGCGCGCAGGTCCGCGCGGCGCTCGTGCGGCACCTGGCAGTTGAGCAGGATCAGCTCGAACAGGTCGTTCTGCAGCTCGCCCCGGCGCATCAGCCGCACCGGCGGGATGCGCAGGCCCTCCTGGAAGATGTGCGCGTGGCCGCGGTCGCCGAAGTCGGCGTGGTGGGCCAGGTTCGCCACCCACGCGGTGATCTCGCCGTCCAAGAACACCGGCGACACCAGCACGATGTCGGGCAGGTGCGAACCGCCGCCGGTGAACGGGTCGTTGCCGATGAAGGTGTCGCCCTCCTCGATCGTCCCGGCCGGGTAGCGGCGGGTGATCTCGTCGACGATGCCCATCAGCGAGCCCAGGTGCAGCGGCGAGCCGCCCTCGTCCTGGGCGAGCATCCGGCCCGCGGCGTCGAACAGCGACGCGGTGCAGTCGCGGCGTTCCTTGATGTTGGTCGAGTAGGCCGCGCGCACCAGCGTCTCGCCCATTTCCTCCACAATGGACGACAGCGCGGAGCCGATCACCTCGACCAGCACGGGGTCCTGCATGGTCTTCCCTTCCGTGTGGGTCATCGGCCCACCGTCACGACGAGGTTGCGCAGCTCGTCGACGACGGCGACGTCGCCGGGGAGCAGCAGCGTGGTGGTGTCCATCTGCTCGACGACCGCGGGGCCGTCGATGCGGTGGCCGGGTTCGAGGAGCCTGCGGTCGTACACCGGGCATTCGGTGAACCCGCCGCTTTCGGGCAGGTAGACCTCACGGGTGGCGCGGATCGCGACGCTCGCGTCGGCGTCGCCGAGCGGGGCGCGGTGCAGCTCGGCGCGGGACACCTCGCCGATCGCCCGCAGGCGGAAGGTGACCACCTGGACGGCGTCCTCGGCCGAGGAGTAGCCGTACATCCGCTCGTGCTCGGCGGCGAACCGCTTGGTCAGCTGCGCGACGGTGTCCGCGGTGATCACTCCCTCCGGGACGGGCACCGGCAGCTCGTGGTTCTGGCCCGCGTACCGCATTTCGGCGAACCGCTCGACGCGGCGGCGCTCGGCGGGGACGTTCTCCTCCGCCAGCCAGGCCGTCGCTTCGGCCTCCAGTTCGGCGAACACGCCGGCGACGGTGGTTTCGTCGGGCGGCGAGATGCGGGTGCGCAGGAAGTCGGCGCGGATGTCGGTCATCAGCAGGCCCGCGGCGCACTGCGCGCCCGGTGTCTCCGGCACCAGCACGGTGCGCATGCCCAGCTCGCGGGCCAGGCGCACCGCGTGCAGCGGGCCGGCGCCGCCGAAGGGCACCAGGACGTAGTCGCGCGGGTCGTAACCACGCTGCACGGAGATGACGCGGATGGCGCGGGCCATGTTGGCGGTGATGACGCGCACGATGCCCTGCGCCGCGTCGAGCACGTCCATCCCCAGTGGACCGGCCACTGTGGACACCGCTGCGCGGGCCGCCCCGGCGTCGATCTTCATCTGCCCGTCCAGCAGGTACTCCGGGTTGAGGACCCGCAGCACCACGTTGGCGTCGGTGACGGTCGGCTCGGTGCCGCGGCCGTAACACGCCGGGCCCGGATCGGCGCCCGCGCTGCCCGGGCCGACCTTCAGCGCGCCGCCCGCGTCGATCCACGCGATCGAGCCGCCACCGGCGCCGACGGTGTGGATGTCCAGCATCGGCGCGCGCACCGGCCTGCCGTCGATCTCGGTGCCGCTGGAGGACTTGGGCACGCCGTCCTGGACGAGCGAGACGTCGGAGGAGGTGCCGCCCACGTCGAAGGTGATGATGTCCGGGTAGCCTGCCGCGCGGGCGATCTCGGCCGCGCCGACCACGCCGGTGCTGGGTCCGGAGAGGACCATGCGGGAGGGCATCCGCTCGGCGGTCTCGAACGGGATGATGCCGCCGTTGGACTGCGTGACGTGCGGGGTGGCGCGCAGGCCGAGCTCGCCCAGCCGGGTGCGCAGTTTCGCGAGGTAACGGGCGACCACCGGGCCGAGGTAGGCGTTGACGACCACTGTGGACAGACGCTCGTACTCGCGGAACTCCGGCAGCACCGCCGAGGACACCGAGACGTGCACGCCGGGCAGTTCCTCGGCGAGGATGCGCTCGGCGGTCCGCTCGTGGCCGGGGTCGACGAAGCTGTAGAGGAAGCAGACGGCGACCGCTTCCACGTTCTGCTCACGCAGCTCGCGGGCGAGCGCGCGGACCTGCTCCTCGTCGAGGGGGCGCTCCACCCGGCCGTCGTGGCGGACCCGCTCGTCCACCTCGAGCCGCAGGTCGCGCGGCACCAGGGCGGCCGGCTTGTCGGCCTGCAGGTCGTAGAGCGACGGACGACGGCCGCGCCCCAGTTCCAGCAGGTCGCGGAAGCCGGCGGTGGTGAGCAGGCCGGTGCGCGCGCCGCGCTCGGTGAGCAGCGCGTTGGTGCCGACCGTGGTGCCGTGGGCGAAGTACCCGACGTCGCCGAGGTCGCGTCCGCCGATCTCGTCGAGCAGCTGGGACACGCCCGTCACGATCGCCCGGCCGGGGTCGTCCGGGGTGCTGGACACCTTGCGCACGTAGAGGCGCCCGGTCTGCTCGTCGAGGGCGCAGACGTCGGTGAACGTGCCACCGGTGTCGACGCCGATCCGAAGTGTCATGTGCTGGGCCTCGCTTGAGTGAGAACCTTCTCAGTACCTGTTGGGTGAGAACCTTCTCAGTCGGTAGTAGTCTCAGTCAAGACTTGATTCGCTGACGGCTCGTTACCGGGGGAGGCGCGCAGGTGACCACGCACGGAGCCTCGCTGATCGACGTGGCCCGCGCGGCCGGGGTGTCCACGGCGACCGCAGGGCGCGCGCTCGGCGGGTACGGGCAGGTCAGCGAGCGGACCCGGGAGCGGGTGCTGGCCGCGGCGGCCGAGCTGGGGTACCGGCCGAACGGGCTGGCGCGCAGCATGGTCACCGGCAGCACGCAGACGATCGGCGTCGTGGTGACGGACGTGGCGAACCCGTTCTTCGCCACCGCGTTGCGCGGGATCACCGACGTGACGTCGCCTGCCGGGTTCGAGGTGCTGCTGGCCAACACCGGTGGCGTGCTGGAAGCCGAGCAGCGGGCGGTCAGCGTGATGTCGGAGAAGCGGGTGGACGGCGTGATCGTCGCGGCGGCGCGACCGGGCGAGGGGGCGCACCTGCGGCGGGCGATGGACGCCGGGGTGCCGGTCGTGCTCATCGACCGGCAGGTCAGCGGGGTGCCGGAGGCCGACAGCATCACCGTGGACAACGACCACGCGGCGGCGGAGGCCGTCGGGCACCTGACGGAGCTGGGGCACCGGCGGATCGGGGTGATCACGGAGGCCGGGGACCAGCTGGCGCGGGTGCGCACGGGCAACCGGCGGCGCGGGCTGTTCCCGAGCGCGGTGCGGCTGCGGGGGTACGTGAGTGCGCTGGAGGCGGCGGGGTTGCCGGTGGACGCCGGGCTGGTGGCTTCGGCGCGGTACGACCGCGAGTCGGCCTACGACGCGATGAACCGGCTGCTGGACCTGCCGGAGCCGCCGACGGCCGTGTTGTGCACCGACAACGTGCTCGCGTCGGGCGCCTACCGGGCGGCGCAGGACCGCGGCCTGCGGATGCCGACGCAGCTGTCGCTGATCGGCTTCGACGACGAGCCGTGGACGACGCTGGTGCGGCCCGAGCTGACGATCGTGGAGCAGCCGACGTACGACCTGGGCGCCCGCGCCGGACGGCAACTGCTGGACCGCATCACGGACGGCAATGCGCCCCGGCGGCCGCAGCACATCCAGCTCCGGGCGAAGCTGGTCGCGCGCGGGTCGACGGTGCCGCAGTAGCGTTTCGCCACCCCGCTCCGCCGCCTCGCCGCGGATCGCGCACGCCTCCCGCCCGGTCACGCCCGGCAGCCCCGCATCCAGCTCCCGGCGAAGCTGGACGCGCACGGGTCGACCGAGCCGCAGTGGCCTTTCGCCACCCCGATTCGCCGCCTCGCTCCCGGGACCGCACACGTCCCGCCCGGTCACGCCCGCCGCCCCCCAGCGCATCCAGCTCCCGGCGAAGCTGGACGCGCACGGCTCGACCTAGCCGCAGTAGTCGCGCGGACTTCTCGGGGCTCGGCAGCGCGGGCAACGCTCCGGTCGCGGAGCCCGGGTGGCCGCGCCGCAGCCGCTCCCGACCAGTGGCGCGCCGGGGAGCGGCTTGTGAGCCAGCGTGGGTCAGGCCTCTTCGCCGGGGCCGCTCGGGGTGCGGTCCTCCGGCAGGGAGTTGTCCTCCTCACCGAGGCCCTCGTCCTGTTCGGTGGCGGGGCGGGCTTCCTCGTCCAGGTCTTCGCGGCGGGGGTCGGTCATCGTGGTCTCCTAACGTCCGAAGCGGCCCATGATGGTGCCGGTGCTGAGCACGTGCCCCTCGATGGCGGCGCGCACGTCCTGGCCGGTGGCGTCCTCACCGAGGCCGAGCTTGCGGTCCACCGCGTACAGCCGGAAGAAGTACCGGTGCGGCTCGTCCCCCACTGGCGGGCGCGGGCCGCCCCAGCCGCGCTCCCCGAAGTCGTTGCGGCCCTCCACACCGGAGTCCAGGCCGGTCGATGTCGGCGCGATGCCGGTGACCACCCAGTGGGTGAACGTTCCCGTGGGCGCGTCCGGGTCCTCGCACAGCAGCACGAGTTCCGCGGCGCCGTCGGGAATGCGCAGCCACTCCAGCGACGGCCGCTCGTTGCCGCCCTCGTAGGAGTACTGCTCGGGGATCAACGTGTTGTCGCTGAAGGAACTGGTGCGCAGCTCGAGCCCGCCGGCGAGCGGTCGCGGCGGCTCGCCGAGACCCGGGTCGCCCCGGCTCGTGCCGCGGTCGCCGGCCGGTCCGGCCGCGCGCTCTGGGTCCGGCATGGTGCCTCCTCGGGAGATCGGTCGCACCAGCCGACATACCCACTGGCCCGGCGGGTACCCACCGCGGCATGAACCCCGAACGACACCAGGCCCAGGACGACACCGAGGAGAACGCGGACAGCCGCACCTCGATCGCCGAGAGCACCGGCGAACCGTTCGAGCCGCCGCAGCCGGGCAAGACCGCCGTGTCGCGCAGCACCGAGGAGGCCGACACGACCGGCACCGTCGGGCAGGCCGAATACCCCCGGGACACCGAAGGCGGTTAGCACCGGCCGGGGCAAGGCACGCAGAACGCACGTTCTCGCCCCCAGCCCAGGGGGCAGAACCCCGGGGGTCACCCACTGGGCGCGCGTGCCACCCGCAAGGGCATGCTCCGCGCGGCTGAGCCGGCTCACCCCGCCGCCCGCCGCTCAGGAAACTGCCGCTCCGGAAGCGGAAACCCGCGCCGGTCAGTCGCGGTCCCGGCCGTGCCCGCGGCCGGGGCGGTGCTCACCGCGGTCGTCGTCGTGGCGGTCTCCCCGGTCGTCACCGGCGCGTGGGGGCTCGGCGGCGGGCGTCGGGGTGGGTGACGGTGGCGGCGGGGGCGGCGGCGTGCTCGTCTCGCTGGACAGCACGGCGTCGCTGTCGATCAGGGGGGCCGGGGCGGCCGGGATGAGCCCGAGCTGGTGCGTCTCGGTGACCACACGGCCGTCCTCGAAGGTGTACGCGATCGTCACCGACACGGTGTTGTCGGCGACTACAGCGGGTGGCGTGGTGACCGTCAGGGCCGTGATGCCCGCCCAGCGAGCGCGGTAGGCGTCCTGGCCCTGCGCCTGCATCTTCGGGCCGAGGCGGGTCCACGCGTTGTCCGGCCGGGCGGGCAGCAACGCGTAGTACTCGCGCACCGCCCCGGTGATCGCGGCGGCGTCGAGCGCCGCGGGCGGCGGGGCCGGCGCCGGGGCCGGTGGGTCGGGCGTGAGCTGCGTGAACAGGATGACGACCGCCAGCACCGCGAGCAACGCGCCCGCGACGGGCAGCAGGAACCGGCGCTTCGACGCGACGAGCCCGGCGACCCGCTTGTTCAGCCGTGTCCCGGCTCCGGCCGCCCCAGCCACCGGAGTGTTCAGCCGCGTCCCAGCGGCAACCGGCGCGTTCACTCGCGTGCCAGCGGCAACCGGCGCGTTCACCCGCGTCCCGGCACCGCCCGGCCCGGCAACCGGCGCCACCGGCACGGTCAGCGAAGACGGCGTCACCACCGGTTGCGTCCGCGCCCGCGCCGGGTTCAGCGTGCGCGGCGGCACCGGCTGCCCGTCGGCGACCGCCTGCAGCGCGGTCACCACCTGCACGGTGCTGGGCCGCTGGGCGGGGTCGGGCCGCAGCATCGCCATCAGCACCGGGGCGAGCGGGCCGGCGTACTGCGGTTCCGGCACCTCCCCGGCGGCGACGCGGTGCAGCAACGCGATCGGGTTCTCGTCGTCCCCGAAGGGCGGCACGCCCTCGACCGCGTCGTAGAGCGTGGCGCCCAGCGAGAACACGTCGGAGTCGGGCGTCGGCTCCTCGCCGCGGGCGATCTCCGGCGCGAGGAACATCGGCGTCCCGGAGACCAGGCCGCCCTGCGTCAGCGCCGAGTCGCCGGTCGCGCGCGAGATGCCGAAGTCCGCGATCTTGACCGTGCCGTCGTCGGCGACGAGCAGGTTGCCCGGTTTGACGTCGCGGTGCACGATCCCGGCCGCGTGGGCGGCGGCCAGCGCGCCGGCGGCCTGCAGCCCGATCCGCGCGACGGCCTCCGGCGTGAGCAGCCCCTGCTCGGCGACGACCTCGGCGAGGCTGCGGGACGGCACGTACTCCATCACCAGCACGGGCTGGCCGTTGTGCTCGGCGACGTCGTGCACGGTGACCACGTTGGGGTGGCGCAGCCGGGCGGCGTTGCGGCCTTCGCGCAGGATCCGCTGCCGCGCATGCTCGCTCTGCGCCGGGCCCGGCCACAGCTGCTTGACCGCGACCTGGCGCTCCAGACGCTCGTCACGAGCCAGCCAGACGACGCCTGTGCCGCCGGCCCCGACACGGCTCTCCAGCCGATACCGCCCGGCGAGGAGGTTGCCGGCGCCGTCCACGGTCAGTCCGTCCGTAGTCGTCACCCGGTCAGGTTACGGACCGGCCTGCTCCGGGACGAGAGCGGGCAGCCGCCACACCATCAACGCCGACCACACCACGTGCGTCACCAGCGGCGCCAGCACCCCGCCGCCCGACCGCCGCTGCCACGCGAACACCGTCCCCATCACGGCGGACGCCGCGACCAGCGCGGGGTTGCGGGTGGCGGTGGTGGTCAGGACGTACACGGCCGTCGACCCGGTCGCGCCCAGCGCGTTGTAGACCGGGCCGCGGAAGAAGAGCTCCTCGGCCGCGCCGTTGGCCAGCGTCGTGAGCAGCACGGCGCCGCCGTTGCCCGCGGTCGCGTAGCGCAGCACGCGCCGCAGCGCCCGCCGCAGCACCGGGATCCGCCGGGCCACCTCGGCACCGGCGCGGAACACCGCGAACGCGCCGACGCCGCAAGCAACCGGCCCGGCGCCGATCCGGCCGGCGGGCGTCCGGTCGAGCAGGCTCCCGGCGGCCCAGACCCCCGCCACCGCCGCGGTCGAGCGGACGAACTCCCGCGAACCCGGTTTCCGCGTCAAGGAGTACCCCAGCAGCCCGGCCCCAGCCGCCGTGACCAGCCCCAGCGCGGTCTTCACGCCCCGGCCCGCTCCCGCAACGCGGCCGCCACCGCGGCGTCGAAGCCCATCGGCTCGAACGGCACCACCTCACGCAGGCTGTGGTCCCGCACCACGACCTCGTTGATCATCGAGTCGACCAGCGACCGGCCGGTGCGGGCGTCCACGTCGGTGACCAGCGACAGCCACAGCGACGACAGCCTCGGCGACAGCAGCGGCACCGGCACGATGACCCGGAACCGGCCCTCGATCCCGGCGACGCGCTTCAGCATCTCGCCGTAGGCCAGGACGTCCGGGCCGCCTGCTTCGAAGACCCGCCCCGGCGGCACGTCCAGCAGCGCGACCAGGTAGCGGACGACGTCGGCCAGCGCGATCGGCTGGGTGCGCGTGCCGACCCACCGCGGGGTGACCATCGCGGGCAGGTGCTCGACCAGCTGGCGCGTGATCTCCCAGGAGATCCCGCCGTGGCCGATGACGATCCCGGCGCGCAGCACGGTCACCGGCACGCCCGCCTCCCCCAGCAGGCCCTCCACCTCGCGGCGGCTGCGCAAGTGCGGGGACAGGTCGTCGGCGTCGTCGCCGAGCCCGCCGAGGTAGACGATCCGGGACAGGCCGGCGTCCGCGGCGGCGCGGGCGAAGTTGCGCGCGGCGCGGGCGTCGCGGCGTTCGAAGTCCGGCTCGCCCAGCGAGTGCACCAGGTAGTAGGCCGCGGCGGCGCCGGCCAGTGCTTCGCGAACGGAACCGGCGTCGTGCACGTCGCCGTGGACCGGTTCGCCCGCCCCGGCGTAGTCGTCCGGGCGCCGGGTCATCGCGACGACGTCGTGGCCGGCTTCGACGAGCGCCGGGCACAACCGCCGTCCCACGAACCCGGACGCCCCCGCCACAGCCACCCGCATCGGCCGTCCTCCACGCTATCTTAGCGATGATATTCTTACGGTAGAAATGTTTTGAGGGGGATCCTATGCCGAAGCGCGACAAGCCGCAGCCGGACGCGGTCGATCTGATGCTCGCGGAGTGGCGCCGCGAGGCGCCGGAGATCGACGCGTCGCCGCTGGCGGTGTTCGGGCGGCTGCACCGCGCCTTCGACGGGTACACCGTGCAGCTCAACCGGGTGTTCGGGCGGTACGGGGTCAACATCTCCGCGTTCGGCATCCTGGCCGCGCTGCGGCGCGTGGGCGCACCGTACCGCCGGACGGCGGGCGAGCTGGCGGACGCGAACCTGCTCACCACGGGCGGTATCACGCAGCGGGTCGACAAGCTGGAGGCCGCCGGACTGGTCTACCGCGAGCGCGACGCCACCGACCGCCGCATCGTCTACATCGGACTCACCGACGAGGGCCTCGCGCTGACCGACAAGGTCGCGGAGGTCCACTTCGCCAACGAGAACCGGATGCTGGCGGGCCTGACGAAGACCGAGCGGACGCAGCTGGCGCAGCTGCTGAGCCGTCTGGAGCATTCGATCCGGCTGGCCGAGATGGCCGACCGCGCCGAATCCGAGGGGAACCGTTCCGGGCGCCGGTGAGTCGGACCGGGGAACGATCATCCCCCCGGAAGGCTGCCTGATGACCGACCCCGTGCCGAACCTCGGCAACGACGCCACGGCGACCCTGTTCGACGCGATCGACTTCGCGGTCGAAAACGCGGAAACGACCGAGTCCGGGTTCGTGCCCTTCGTGCTCGCCGTGATGCCTGACGGCGAGAAGGTCGCGACGCGCTACGTCGACTCCGAGGAGTACTTCACCGTCGAGGGCAGCGTCGCGCTGGCCCGCCAGGACCTCGCCGCGGCCGACCCGGTCCCCCGCCACGTCGCGCTGGCCTGGGACGGTTTCCTGACCCTGGACGAGGACCGGACCGAGGCCGTGTTCGTCGACGCCTACGAGCAGGGCAGGCCGGAGGGCGTGCGGTTCGCGCAGCGCTACTACCGCACCAGCGGCGGCCTGGAGATGATCGGGAACCCGTTGCTGCTCGGCCACCGCCCCGAGCCGATGCTGCCCCACCCGGCCGGACCCGGGCAGGCAGGCGACGGACGGGTCGCCGCGATCGCCCGGATCCAGGCCATGGTGGACGAGCGGAAGCGGCGCTAGCTGTTGTGACTCGTGAGGTTGTGGACGGCGTGCCGGGTTGATTGTGGGGAGGGCCTCCGGGCGGAGTGGGTGTTGCGACGCATCCACTACCAGCCCTGGAGGTCCTCGATGGGTCACGCTAACGGCATCACCGTGCTGCGAATCCTGACCGACAACGCCCTGGTCTACCGCCGAGGCACCTGCTGGGCCGCGGTCTGCACCGCCCTCGGGCTCCGCCGCCGCTACATCAAACCCGGCTGCCCCTGGACCAACGGCAAAGCCGAACGCTTCCACCGCACCCTGCTCACCGAATTCGCCTACGCCCAGCCCCGGACCCCCAACACCCACCGCCTGGCAACCTTGCCCACCGGGGTCCAGCACTACAACACTGAACGCCCACACTCCGCCCTGACAGGCTACCCACCCATCACCCGACTGCACTGACCCTCCACAACCTGCCAGGTCACAACACCTAGCCCGCCCAGGGCAGGGGCGCCTCGTCGAGGCCCCAGTACACGCTCTTCTGCCGCAGGTACCCGAGGATCCCCTCGCGGCCCTTGTCGACGCCCAGCCCGCTCTCCTTCCTGCCGGAGAACGGCGTCGAGATGCTGAACTGCTTGTACGTGTTGATCCACACCGTCCCGGCCTCGATCCGCCGCGCGAGGCGCCACGCGCGGCGGTAGTCGGCGGTCCAGATGCCGCACGCCAGGCCGTACACGGTGTCGTTCGCCTGCGCCACCAGGTCCTCTTCGTCGCGGTAGGGCAGCAGCACGCCGACCGGGCCGAAGATCTCCTCCTGGCACGTCTTCGACGAGTTCGACAGCCCCTCCAGCAGGGTCGGCGGGTAGTACGCGCCCGCCGACGGCGGCACCTCTCCCCCGCACAGCACCCGCGCCCCCTCCTCGCGCGCGCGGTCCACCAGCGCGGCCACCCGGTCGCGGTGCGCGAACGTCGCCAGCGGCGCCACCTGCGTGTCCGCCGCCGTGCCCGGGCCCATGCGCAGCCGGGACGCGCCCGCCACCAGCAGGTCCCGGAACTCGGCGTACCGCGACTCCGGCAGGAAGATGCGCGACCCGGCGATGCAGCTCTGGCCGCTGGAGGAGAAGATCCCGTACAGGATCCCGGCCACCGCCTGCTCGGCCGCCGCGTCCGGGCACACGATCGTCGGCGACTTGCCGCCCAGTTCCATCGTCACCGGCATGACCTTCTCCGCCGCGATCCGCCCGATCGCCCGCCCGGTCGACGTGCCCCCGGTGAAGGCGACCTTCCCGACCGCGGGATGCCGCACGATCGCGTCCCCCACCACCGAACCCGGGCCCGGCAGCACGGACAGCAACCGCGCCGGCACACCGGCCTCCAGCACCAGCCAGGCCAGCGCCAGCGACACCAGCGGCGTCGCCTCGGCCGGTTTGAGCAGCACACCGTTGCCCGCCGCGAGCGCGGGCGCGATCTTCTGCGCGTCGCTGGCGATCGGCGAGTTCCACGGGGTGATCGCGCCGACCACCCCGACCGGCTCGTACACCGACATCGTCAGCCACGGCCCGCGCTGCGGGGTCAGCGCGGTCTCCATCGTCTCCAGCGCCGCCGCGTAGAACCGGAACGTCGCCGCCGCGCTCGCCACCAGCGCGCGCGTCTCGCGCAGCGCCTTGCCGGTGTTGCGGGTCTGCAGCAGGGCCAGCGACTCCGCGTCCCGCTCGATCAGGTCGCCGACCCGGGTCAGGACCCGGGCCCGTTCGTGTGGGAGCAACGCCGCCCACTCGGCCACCCAGGCCGCGCTGGCCGCCTCGTCGACGTCCCTGACGGACGCGCCGTGCACGACCGCGATCGGCTCACCGGTCGCCGGGTCCACGCACTCCAGCGGCGCGCCACCGCCGCGCCGCCACCGCCCGGCCACCAGGATCTCGTCCGCGGGCACTGTCATCGAGCCACCTCCACAGGCCGTCCAGAATCGGGAGAATAACTTAGCTCTAAGCTAATTGGAAGCCGTTGACGCCATCGAAACCAACCTCCAGAAAACTTAGAGCTAAGGGTTGTCGTCGCCCGGGTCGCGGTGCTACAAACTCTTCCCAAGTTCCCTTAGAGCTAAGACATCCAAGGAGATCCCGTGACGACGACGCAAGCCGGCCTCGAGGAACTGATCGACTCCTGCATCGCCACCCGTGAATCCCGCTACGAGGACTGGGACACGCTCGGCTTCCAGGCCAAGGCGGGCGAGCAGTTCCGCCGCGCGCAGGTCCGCTACATCGGCTCCGGCGCCACCGGCAACCACGACACCGACAACCGCATTCTGCCCTCGGAGCACTTCACGTTCTCCAACATGCGGCTGCCCGCCGGCGCGATCGGCCCCGAGCACACCCACCACGACGTGGAGGAGGTCTTCTTCGTCCTGGAAGGCACCCTCGAAGTCACCGTGCACGACGTCGAGGACGGCACCAAGACCGCCAGCCGCGTGCTGGGCTACCGCGACCTGATCCGCGTCCCGGCCGGCGTGCCGCGCAGCCTGCGCAACATCGGCGACACCGACGCCCTGTTCGCGGTGATCATCGGCGCCCAGAAGCCGCAGCTGCCGACCTACCCGCCGACCTCGCCGATGCACGGCGTGACCCGCGACTGAAGCCATGACCCGGACGGTACGAGTTCACCAGAGCACCTGGCTGGCCGACGGGGTCGTGCGCGTCGAGCTGCGCGACCCCGCCGGGGCGGCCCTGCCGGCGTGGGAGCCGGGCGCGCACCTGTCGCTGCACCTGCCCAACGGGCTGGTCCGGGAGTACTCGCTGTGCGGCGACCCGGCGGACGGGCACAGCTGGACCGTGGCCGTCCTGCGCGAGCCGTCCTCCCGCGGCGGCAGCGCCTGGGTGCACGAGCGCCTCACCCCGGGCACGCTGATCGAGGTCGACGGGCCACGCAACAACTTCGCCCTCGAAGACGCGCCCCGGCACCTGCTGATCGCGGGCGGCATCGGCATCACTCCCCTGCTGGCGATGGCGAACCACCTGGAGCAGCGGGGTTCCGACTGGTCCATGCTCTACTGTGGACGCTCCCGGTCGAGCATGGCCTTCCTGGCCGACCTGCCCGCGGACCGGGTGCGCGTGCACGCCGACGACGAGCGCGGCGGACCGCCTGACCTGGCGGCCGAGCTGGCTGAACTCCGGCCGGGCACGCTCGTCTACTGCTGCGGCCCGGAACCGCTCATCGTCGCCGTCGAGGCCGCGCTGCCGGACGCCTCGATGCTGCGGGTGGAGCGGTTCCGCGCACCGGAACCCAAAGCCACCGGGCCGGACCACGGCTTCGACGTGGTGTGCGGCGGGTCGGGGCGCCGGGTTCCGGTTCCCGCCGGGGTGTCCATCTTGGACGCTCTCGCCGGGGCCGGGGTGTCCGTGCCCAACTCCTGCCGGGAAGGGGTGTGCGGCACCTGCGAGACCAAGGTGCTCGCCGGCGAGCCCGAGCACCGCGACTTCCTGCTGAGCGACGACGAGAAGGCGGCCGGCGGCACGATGCTGATCTGCGTGTCGCGCAGCCGGTCGGCCGAGCTCGTCCTGGACGTGGAGGACTGAGGACATGCCTTCCAGCTACGAGAACGCGTTCGGCGACGAACTCGAGGCGATCTACGGCCGCGGCGTGCACGACCTGCCCGGTGTCGTGGCCGCCCTCAACTCCTCCGGGGTGCGCCCCGCGGGCGGCGAGGACTGGACCGAGTCGTCGTTCACCGCCGAACTGGCCCGCCTGAGCGGAACGGAGAGCTAGACGTGAACCCCTTGCACACCCCCGAAGGTCTGCTGACGTTCGGGCTGCGGGACCGCTGGTACCCGCTGTGCCCGTCCGGGCACGTGCGTCCCGGTGAGCTGGTCCGGATCGAGCGCGCGGGCGAGCAGCTACTGCTGTGGCGCGACGGCGCCGGAGTCGTGCACGTCCAGGAGGACCGCTGCCCGCACCGCGCCGCCCGGCTGTCGCAGGGCGTGCACATGGGCGACCGGGTGGCCTGCAACTACCACGGCGTGCAGGTCGACGCCGAGGGCACGGTGGTGTCCGTGCCGGGCAGCCCGGGCTGCGCCCTGGAAGGCCGCCGCGTGCTGCGGACGTTCCCGGCGGAGGAGCACGCCGGAGCGGTCTTCGCCTGGTTCGGCCTCGACGAGTCGGCGCCACCGGCGCCGCTGGAGGTGCCGGAGCCGATCGCGGGCGGAGAGTGGTCGGAGTTCCTCTGCTACGTCGAGTGGGACGCGCCCTACCTGTACTCGCTGGACAACCTGCTCGACCCGATGCACGGCGCGTTCCTGCACCGCAACAGCCACACGATGTTCGCGGGCAAGCGCGAGGCGGTCTTCCAGATCCGCGCGACCGACAACGGTTTCGTGTTCGAGAAGACCGATCAGCGCGGCGTGAACTTCGACTGGGTCGAGCTGACCCACGGCGGCGCTGACTGGGTCACCCTCGACATCCCGTACCCGGACACCGCCGGCCCGGGCGGGCCGTTCACGATCGTCGCCGGGCTGTGCGCGATCTCGGCGAACCGGCACGCCGGGTTCTTCTGGCGCTGCCGCAAGGTGTCCGGCTGGGAGCGGGACAGCTGGCGCTTCCTCTACCGCAACCGGCTGGAGGCCCGGCACTACGCGGTGCTGGAGCAGGACCGCGAGATGGCCGAGGCGATGCCCGCCGACGCCTGGGACCGGGAGAACCTCTACCAGCACGACATCGCGCTCGTCCGGATGCGCCGCCTGCTGAAGGCGGAGGCCGCGAAACAGGCGGCCCGCCTGACCGAGCCCGCGACCGCAGCGCCGGTCCCGGTCGCCTGAACCCCTTGGAGGACACCATGTCCGAACCCGTCGTCCGGTTGCGGGCGCTGCGGTCGGTGACCCTGCGCTCCACCGCGTGCGCCGACGCGGGCGAGTTCTACCGCGAGGTGTGGGGCCTGCGGCAGGTCGAGCAGGACACCGGCGCGGTGTGGCTGCGCGGCACCAGCAGCGAGCACCACGTGCTGCAGTTGCAGCAGGCCGAGCAGAACGCGCTCGGCAAGGTGGCCTTCGCGGTGGCCACGCCACGCGAGATCGACGAGGCCGCGACACGCCTGGTCGCGCAGGGCATCCCGTTGGTCACCGAGCCCGGCAAGCTGGACCAGGTCGGCGGCGGCTACGGGCTGCGCTTCGCCGATCCGGAGGGACGGCTGATCGAGTTGTCCGCGGACGTGTTCGCCGTGACCCCGGACGATCCGGACGGCCACCCCGCGGTGCCGCGGAAACTCGCGCACGTCGTGCTCAACACCGCCGACATCGACGCGGCTTGCGAGTTCTACACCCGCGTGCTCGGCATGCGGATCTCCGACTGGTCGGAGCACCAGATGGCGTTCCTGCGCTGCAACGCCGACCACCACGTGATCGCGTTCAACCAGGCGCCGTTCGCGTCGGTCAACCACGTCGCCTACGAGATGGCCTCGATCGACCACTTCATGCGTGGCATCGGGCGGCTGCGGCACAACGGGATCACCCCGCTGTGGGGTCCGGGGCGGCACGGGCCGGGCAGCAACACGTTCGGCTACTTCGCCGACCCGGCCGGACTGGTGTGCGAGTACACGTCCGAGGTCGAGCAGGTCGTGGAGGACGCGTGGCTGTGCCGGGTGTGGCGGCGCACGCCCGAGCTGTCCGACCTGTGGGGCACCGCGGGCCCGCCGTCGAAGGACGTCCGCACCCACATGGCGGGCGTGCCCGACCCCGGCTACACGGCTTGGTGGCGGGGATGAGGGCCGGGGTGATCGGCGCGGGCTCGATCGGCGGCGTGGTCGCCCGCGCCCTGCGCGACGGAACCGTGCCGGGTGCGACGCTCGCCGGTGTCGTGGACCCGGCGGGTGCGGCGGACCTGCCGCTGGTGTCGCTGGACGAGCTGCTGTCCACTTCGGACCTGATCGTCGAGGCGGCCGGGCAGCGAGCACTGGCGGAGGTCGGGCCGCAGGTGCTGGCCGCCGGGCGGGACCTGCTGGTCGTGTCGGTCGGCGCGCTGGCCGACGACGCCCTGCTGGACAAGCTGCTGTCCGCGGGCCCCGGTGAGCTGCACCTGTCGACCGGCGCGATCGGCGGCCTGGATCTGCTGCGGGCGGCGGCCCGGATGGCGCCGCTGTCCCGGGTCACCATCGAGACCACGAAACTCGCCGCGAACCTGGTGCAGCCGTGGATGTCCGACGAGGAGGCCGCGCGGCTGCGGACCACGGCCGAGCCGGTCGAGCTGATGCGCGGCCCGGCACGCGAGGTGACGGCGGCGTTCCCGAAGTCGGCGAACGTGGCTGCCTCGGTGGCGCTGGCCGTGGGCGACTGGGACGTGGTCGAGGCGGCAGTGATCGCCGACCCGGCCGCCGAGCTGACCTCGCACGTCATCAGCGCGGACGGGCCGGCCGGGTCGTACCGGTTCGAGATCCGCAACCGGCCCTCGCCGCGGACGCCGACGAGCAGCGAGGTCGTGCCGCACGCGGTGCTCGCCGCGATCGCCGCGCTGGCGGAGCCGCGGGTGGTGTTCCGGTGACCCCCGTGTTGCTGCTGCACGGCATCGGCGGGTCCAGCGCGTCCTTCGAGTCGCAAGTGGACGTCCTGGCGGAGCGGCACCGGGTGGTGGCCTGGGACGCGCCCGGGTACGGGGACTCGCCGGACCCGGAACGCGCCGACATCGCCTGGTACGCCGAGCAGGCGGCGCGGATCTTCGACGAACCCGCCCACGTGGTGGGGGTGTCGTGGGGCGGGGTGATCGCGACCCGGCTCGCGCTGGAGCACCCCGTGCTGTCGCTGACCCTGGCCGACTCCACGCGCGGCTCCGGCACCAGCGCGGAGGCCGCCGCCCGGATGCGGGCGCGGGTGGACGAGCTGGCCGAAGTGGGTGCCGCGGAGTTCGCGCGACGGCGGGCACCGCGCCTGAGCTCCGATCCGGCGACCCGCGCCAAGGTCGAGGCGACGATGGCCCGGGTGCGCCTGGCCGGGTACCGCGCGGCCGCGGAGTCGATGGCCACCACCGACCACGGTCCGCTGCTGGGCCGGATCAGCGTGCCGACGCTGGTGGTCGTGGGCGCCGACGACCAGGTCACCGGCGTCGAGGAGAGCCGGCTGCTGGCGCGGGAGATCCCCGGAGCGCGGCTGCGGGTGATCGGCGGCGGGCACGCGGCCAACCAGGAGTGCCCCGGCGAGTTCAACGAGGTCCTGCTGAAGTTTTTGTCCGAGGTGGAGGCCGCGCGATGCGCCTGATCGTGGTGACCGGCGCCGGGCGCGGGCTCGGCTGGGCGATCGCCGACGCCCTCGGCGCGTCCGGGGCGCAGGTCGTGGTCGCCGAACGCGACCCGGAGCGCGCCGCCCGCGGGGTGGCGCAGCTCGAAGAGCGCGGGCGGACCGTGCACCGCATCGACACCGACGTCGCCGATCCCGATTCGGTGGCGCGGCTGGCGGAACAGGTCGCGAAGATCGGGCCGCTGCACGGTCTGGTCAACAACGCGGCGATGGCCGACGGCGTGGGCGGCAAGCACTTCGCCGACCTGGAGGTGGAGGCGTGGGACCGGCTGATGACGGTCAACGCGCGCGGCCCGTGGCTGGTCGCCCGCGCCCTGTACCCGCAGCTCGCGGCCACCGGCGGGCGGATCGTGAACATCGCCTCCGACGTCGCGTTGTTCGGGCCGCCCCGGCTGGTGCACTACGTGTCCTCGAAGGGCGCGGTGATCGCGATGACCCGCGCGATGGCCCGCGACGCCGGGCCGGACGGGGTGACGGTGAACGCGGTCGCGCCCGGCCTGACCGAGGTCGAGGCGACCGAGCGCGTGCCGCGCGAACGGCACCAGCTCTACGCGAACGGGCGGGCGCTGACCCGGGCGCAGCAACCGGGTGACGTGGTGGGCGCGGTGGAGTTCCTGCTCTCCGACGCCGCCTCGTTCATCACCGGGCAAACGTTGGTCGTCGACGGCGGATTCGTCTGCCACTAGGAGTTTTCATGGACCTGGGACTTTCCGGGCGGGCGGTCGTGGTGACCGGCGCCAGTTCCGGTGTCGGGCTGGCGACCGCCGCGATGCTGCTCGCCGAGGGCGCGCACGTCGCCGCGTGCGCGCGGGACGGCGTGCGGCTGGAGAAGGCACTCGCCGACTTGCCCCGCGCGGCCGGCGCGCGGCTGCACACCGCGGCGTGTGACGTCCTCGACGCCGGCGACGTGCGCCGGTTCGTCACCGGCGCCGGTGAGGAGTTCGGCGGGCTGGACGGCGTGGTCAACAACGCCGGGCGCTCGCTGATGGCGCGGCTGGCCGAGACCAGCGACGAGCAGTGGTGCGACGAGCTGCACCTGAAGATCTTCTCGGTGCTGCACGTCGTCCGCGCCGCGCAGCCGTGGCTGCGGCCGGGCGCGGCGGTGGTCAACGTCAACGCGATCCTGTCCCGCCAGCCCGAGCCGAAGCTCGCCGCGACGTCGGCGGCGCGGGCGGCGCTGCTGAACCTGTCCAAGACGCTGGCCGCCGAGCTGGCGCCGGAGGTGCGGGTCAACTCGGTGTGCCTCGGCCTGGTGGACACCGGGCAGTGGCGGCGCCGGTACGAGCAGTCCGGCACCGAGCTGTCCTGGGCGGAGTGGACGTCGGAGCTCGCCGCGGACCGGGGCATCCCGCTCGGCCGGCTCGGCACCGCCGAGGAGGTCGCCTTCCCGATAGTGGCACTGCTGTCGCCACGCGCTTCGTACGTGACCGGTTCCGCCCTCGACGTCGGTGGCGGCGTCGCCCGATACGTCTGAGGAGACACTCGTGACACACGGCAACGGCGGGGACCTGCTCGCCCAGATCCTGATCGACAACGGCGTCGACACCGCGTTCGGCATCGTGAGCGTGCACAACCTGCCGCTGGTGGAGGCGATCGCGGCGCGGCTGCGGTTCGTGCCGGTCCGGCACGAGGCGGCGGCGGTCAACGCGGCCGACGGGTACGCCCGAGCCCGCGGCGGGCTCGGGGTCGCGATCACCAGCACCGGCACCGGCGCGGGCAACGCGGCCGGCTCGCTCGTGGAGGCGCTGACCGCGGGCAGCCGGGTGCTGCACGTGACCGGACAGATCGACTCGCCCTACCTCGGCCAGGGGCGCGGGGTCATCCACGAGACCCGCGACCAGCTGGGCATGCTCACCGCGGTGTCCAAGCACGCCGCGACCATTTCTTCGGTGGCCGAGGCGGAGGACGTGCTGCGGCAGGCGGTGCGGGCGGCCGTGTCCCTCCCATGTGGACCGTCCAGTGTGGAGTGGCCGATCGATCTGCAGTACGCGCGCCACGACGTGGTGGCTCGCGCTCCGGAGATTCCGGCGCCGGTGCCGCCGCCGGACGAGGACGCGCTGGCCCGGGCCGCCGAGTTGATCGCCTCGGCGCGGCGCCCGGCGATCTGGGCCGGCGGCGGCGCGGTGGACGCGCGGGACGAGGTGCGGGAGCTGGCCGAGCGGCTTCAGGCGCCGGTGTTCACGAGCAACTCCGGGCGGGGCACGCTGCCCGAGGACCACCCGCTGGTGGTCGGCAACTTCGCCACTGCCGCGGAGGACCTGCTGGCCGGGGCGGATCTGCTGATCTCGGTCGGGACGCACTTCCGGTCCAACGAGACCAAGCACTACCACCTGGCGCTGCCCGCGCGGCACATCCAGATCGACGTCGACCCCGCCGCCCTGGGCCGGGTGCACCCGGCGACGGTCGGGATCGCCGGGGAGGCCGGGGTGGTGCTCCGACGGCTGCGGGGCGGGTCCGGCGATCCGGAGTGGCGGGCGCGGGCGGTGGCGACGCGGTCCGCCGTGCGGTCGCGGCTGCGTGAGGCGATCGGCCCCTACGGAGAGATCTGCGACGCGATGCGTGCGGGGTTGCCGCGGGAGTCGGTGATCGCCCGGGACGTGACGATCCCGTCCAGCCAGTGGGGCAACCGGCTGCTGGACATCTTCGACCCGCGGACCAACCTGTTCCCGGTCGGCGGCGGGATCGGGCAGGGCCTGGCGACGGGCATCGGGGCGGCGCTGTCCGGCCGCGACGCACCGACGCTGGTGATGGCCGGGGACGGCGGGCTGGCCGTGCACCTGGGCGAGCTGGGCACGCTGGCGCAGGAGAAGCCGTGGCTGGTGCTGGTGGTCTTCAACGACGGCGGGTACGGGGTGCTGCGGAACATGCAGGACCACCACGGCGGTGCGCGGGCCGGGGTGGACCTGTACACGCCGGACTTCTCGCGGCTGGCGCAGTCGCTGGACCTGCCGTACCAGCTGGTGAGCAAGCCGTCGCTGTTCGCGGAGGCGCTGGAGAAGGCGGTCGCGCAGCACGGCCCGTCCGTGATCGAGGTCGACGTGACCGCGCTGGACCCGGCGCCGCGCCCGTTCGTCCCGCCGGTGCCCGTCCCCAGGGAGGACTGATGACCGTCCCGATGGGGCCGCCGAGGCGACCAATCGAGCGGAATGCCCCCGCGGCCACGCACTCCACTCCCGCCGACGGCGGCCCGCGGCACGGCCCCGCGCCGGCCGGCCGCGCCCCCGACAGCACTCGCATCCCCGGGACGGCGGCCTCACCGCCCCCGCGCCGGGTCATCGCCAAGGGCGCTGCCCCCACCCGCGCACGGCACACCCCACCACCCACAACCCCCGACCCAGCCCCACGCCAAGCCACCACCAAGCGCCCTGTCCCCACCCCCACCCGCGCACGGCACACCCCACCACCCACGACCCGCGACCGAGCCCCACGCGAGGCCACCACCGAACCCGACCCCGACGGGGCGCGGCCCGCAGCCCCCGGCCCGGTCCCCTGTCACCCGGCCGCAACCCCACTCCCGGTCCCAGCCCTGGAGCGCCCATGACCGTCCCGGCGACCAGCTACCACCACGGACACGCCCCTGCCAACCGGCGCCGCCGCGTTCTCAAGACCGCGGCTCCCCTGCTCGTGCGCTACCCCGCCGCTCCCGTTCGCGCGGCGGTGATCGTCCTGCACGACGAACGGGGGCTCACCGCCGAAGCCGAGGACGCCTGCCGAGTGCTCGCCGAGTGCGGCTACCTCGCCGTCGCGCCGCTGCTCTACTACGACACCGGCGGGCGGGTCTTCCCGCGCGGCAACTTCGCCGCCCTCGAGCCCGACGACCTCGCCGCCGACGTGGCCGGCGCGCTGGACCACCTGAGCCGCCGGGCGGGGGTTCCGGCGACCGCCTTCATCGGGCTCGGCCAGGGCGCCCACCTCGCGGCCTGGGCCGCCGCCGCGCACGGGCTGCCCGCCGCCGGCGTCGGCCCGCGCGAGGGGCCCTGGCCGGACCTCCCCGAGCTGCCGGTGCTCGCCGCGAACCTGGGCGGGTCCTGGCTGTCCCTGTGTGACGAAGCCGACGCCTGGGACGAAGCAGTGCGATTCCTCGATTCAGCCCGCACACTATTGCCCGACGAGGAGACCGAATGAGCATCGACGCCACACCCGCAATGACGCAGGGTGACATCGCCACGCGGCTGGAACGGCTGCCGATGTCGCGCTGGCAGATCAGCGTCCGCCTGCTGATCGGCATCGTGACCTTCTTCGAGGCGTTCGACCAGCTGCTGATCGCCTACACACTGCCGGTGCTCTCCCGCGAGTGGGGCCTGTCGGCGGCCACCAGCACCGCGGCGCTGACCATCGGCTCGATCGGGATGCTGGTCGGCGCGCTGGTCTCCGGCTGGGCCGCCGACCGGATCGGCCGGGTCCGGGTCATCGCGATCTGCGTCGCGGTCAGCGCACTGTGCAGCGCAGGCATGGCGGCCTGCGACTCGCTCACCCCGTTCCTCGTCCTGCGGTTCGTGCAGGGCCTCGCGATCGGCGGTGAGGTGCCGACCGCGGCCGCCTACATCAGCGAGATCACCCGCGCCCACAAGCGCGGCCGGTTCGTGCTGCTCTACGAGGTGGTGTTCCCCGCCGGCCTGGCGGTGAGCGCGCTGGTCGCGGCGTGGCTGATCCCGCTGTGGGGCTGGCGCTCGCTGTACCTGCTGGCCGCCGTCCCCGGCCTGATGGCGTTCGTGATCCTGCGCAAGGTGCCGGAGTCGCCGCGCTGGCTCGCCTCCCGCGGCAAGTACGACAAGGCCGCCGCGGCGATGGCGACGATGGAGACGAAGGTCCAGCGCGCCACCGGCGAGCCGCTGCCCGCGCCCGCCGCCGCGGTTCCGGTCACCGCCCCGCAGCAGCGCGGCAACGCCCTGCGCGACCTGTTCGCCGGCCGCTACCGCCGCCGCACGCTGACCGTGTGGACGATCTGGTTCGTCGGCTACCTCGCCAACTACGGCATCACGTCGTGGCTGCCGACCATCTACCGCGGCGTGTTCCACCTGCCGCTGGGCCAGGCGCTCTGGTACAGCACCGCGACCTCGGCGGCCGGCCTGGTCGGCTGCGTGCTGGCGGCGCTGGTGATCGACCGGATCGGGCGCCGGGTGGTGCTGGCCGCCGGGCTCGGCGCGACCACCGCGATGCTGGTGGTGCTGGGCGCGCTCGGCGCCGGGTCGCCGGTGCAGCTGCTGGTGTGGTCGTCGCTGGCGGCCGTGTTCAACTTCGCCGTGAACATCAGCCTGTACCTGTACACGCCCGAGCTGTACCCGACGCGCAGCCGCGCGCTGGGCTGCAGCCTCGGCGGCGTGATGAACCGGCTGGGCCTGATCCTCGGGCCGATCCTGGTCGGCGCGGTCTACGCCGGCGGCACCGCGCTGGGCTCGGTGTTCCTGCTGATCAGCGGGATCACACTGGTCGGCGCGATCGTGGCCGCGGTGTTCGCCGAGGAGACCCGCGGCCGCACGCTGGAGGAGATCGCGCCCTGACTGGCGATGGGGTGCCGGGTTCGCCCGGCACCCCGCCGCGGCGCGGTTTTCACGCTAGGTTCGGCCCATGGCCAAGGGCGAGGCGGTGGAGCTGGAGGCCGGGAACCACACGGTGCGGATCTCGAACCCGCAGCGGGTCTACTTCCCGGCGCGGGGCGAGACGAAGCTGGACCTGGCGCGGTATTACCTGTCCGTCGGCGACGGGATCGTGCGCGCGCTGCGGGAGCGGCCGTGCATGCTGCACCGGTTCCCGTCCGGGGTGAGCGGCGACAAGGTGCACCAGAAACGCGTGCCGGCCGGGGCGCCGCCGTGGCTGGAGACGGTGCGCGTGCACTTCCCGCGCTACAACCGGCACGCCGACGAGTTGTGCGTGACCGAGGTGGCGCACGTGATCTGGGCGGTGCAGATGAGCACCGTGGAGTTCCACCCGTGGAACTCGCGGCGCGCGGACACCGAGAAGCCCGACGAGTGGCGCATCGACCTCGACCCCGGCCCGGAGGCCGACTTCGCGCGGGTGCGGCGGGTGGCGCACGTCGCGCACGAGGTGCTCGACGAGCTGGGCGCGACCGGGTGGCCCAAGACGTCCGGCGGCAGCGGCCTGCACATCTACGTGCGGATCGAGCCGCGGTGGGGGTTCAGCGAGGTGCGGCGGGCGGCGCTGGCGTTCGCGCGTGAGGTGGAGCGCCGCGCACCCGACGACGTGACGACGACGTGGTGGCGCAAGGACCGCGACCCGGCGCTGGTGTTCGTCGACTACAACCAGAACGCTCGCGACCACACGATCGCGAGCGCGTACTCGGTGCGGGGCGTGCCCGAGGCGACGGTGTCGACGCCGATCGCGTGGGACGAGGTGGACGACGTCGAACCGGGCGACTGCACGATCGCGACGGTCCCCGCCCGGTTCGCGAAGCTCGGCGACCTGCACGCGGGCATCGACGACACCGCCTACTCGCTGGAGACGCTGCTGGAGTGGGCGGACCGCGACGGCCTGGAGTGACCAGGGTCGGCACGCGGGTTTTCGCGGCGGTTCGGCGCGGAAGCCCGCGACAGCCTCGGACTGACCGCAACCGGACAAGCGAACGCCTCCGCACCAGCCCACGCCGCACCACCACCGCCACGCCACCAGCCGCCCCAGCCGGGCCTGACCGCAACCGGACAGGCGGTACGCCCACCCCCCAGCACCCGGTACAAATCTGGGGAGCGAGAGGGGCGCACGATGAACAACCGGGCACTGGCCGCGCGTGCCGAGGCCGCCGGGCTGGGGCGGCTGGTCCGCGTGCACCGGCCGTTCCGGGAACCGGTCGCGGGCGCGATGCTCGCCGGCATCGGCGTCGTCCCGGCCGGGATCGCCGCCTTCTACCTCGTCCTCAACGACTCGCCGGCCTGGCGGTGGGTCGTCCTCGGCTACGCGGCGCTGCTGTGGGCGACGGCGGCCTGGTCGTGGTGGGGCCCGGTGCCCGGCGGCCGGTGCTGGTTCGCCTCCGCCGAGCGCGGCCTCCTGATCTGGCCGCAGGGCGAGGAGCCGATAGCGGTGCGGTGGGAGCGGCTCGCCGCCGACGGGACGGAACTCGTCTGGGACACCGGCTCGCGGCGGGTCGGGACCGTGTGGGCCCGCACCGAACTGCTGCGCACCGCCCGGACCGGGCGCCCGTACCCGCCCGCGCGAACGCCCCGGCTCGCCATCGCCGCTCTGTCCGTGGCGCTGTCGGCCGTGGTCGTGTGGTTCACCGCGGTGTCGCTGGCGCTGGAACTCGCCTTCGGTGAGCAGCCGAGGGAGATCACCGACCTGGCCCGCCTGTGCACGGGCGGCGCGCCGTTCGGCCAGGCGCCCGCCTACACCGGCCCCGGCCCGCACGCCGTGGCCGTGTACGAGGGCTCCGGCTTCCCCGAGTACCTGCAGGGTTTCGCGGAGACGGACCAGAACTGGCCGCCCGCCGACGAGGTGCAGCTGGTCGGGTGCAGCCGCCTGATCGGCCAGGCCCAGCCGGCCGCGATCCGCACGTGCGAGTACGAGGACGGCTCCTCCCTGGTCACCTACCAGGGCCGCTGGGCGGTCACGGTGTTCGAGGCGCGCACCGGCCGCCGGGTCGCGGAGTTCACCGTCGACGGCGCCCCCTCCCGGAGTGACTGCCAGCCCACCATCCTCGTGCCCTCCGGCAGCCGGGGCAACGACGACACCGACTACTCGGCCCCCGAGGACGCCGCCTTCGCCGCGCACCTGACTCCGCTGGTGCACGCCGAATAAGGATCGCCCGGCCGGGTAATCCAAGCGCTCACCGACCGGAAGGACCGGAGATGAGCACCGACGACAAGGCCCAGAACAAGGCCGAAGAGCTCAAGGGCAAGGCGAAGGAAGGCCTGGGCAAGGCCACCGGCAACGAGCAGTGGGAAGCCGAGGGCAAGGGCGACCAGGGCAAGGCCGACGTCAAGCAGGCGGGCGAGAAGGTCAAGGACGCGGCGAAGGACGTGTTCGACCGCTGACCTCGGTGGCACCCGCCACAACCGGCTGTACGCATGGCGGTCGATGAGTTCAGCATGCGTACATGAGACTCGACGAGGAGATCCGCGCGCCACGGTTCGAGCGTCCGCCGAAACCGGTCGCCGGGCCGCGGCGCGTGCGCCGGGACCTCACCGGCACCACCCTGACCAACGGCGTGATCGGCCTGGTGTTCTCCGCGACCGGGCCGATCGCGGTCATCCTCGCCGTCGGGGTGCAGGGCGGCCTGACCCCGGCGCAGCTCGCGTCGTGGATCTTCGGCGTGTTCTTCCTCAACGGCATCCTCACGGTGCTCGCGTCGTGGCTGTACCGGCGGCCGCTGGCGTTCTTCTGGACCATCCCCGGCACGGTCGTCGTCGGCGGGTCGCTGACCCACCTGACCTGGCCCGAGGTGCTAGGCGCGTTCGTGGTCACCGCGTTGCTGATCCTGGTGATCGGCCTGACCGGCTGGGTCCGCGCGGTGATGGCCGCGCTGCCGATGCCGATCGTCATGGCGATGGTCGCCGGGGTGTTCCTGAAGTTCGGGCTCGACCTGGTGACCGCACTCGGCGTGGACCCGGTCGTCGCGGTCCCGATGGTCGTGGTGTTCGTGCTGCTCAGCGCCCTGCCCGCGGCCGGGCGGCGGCTGCCGCCGATCCTCGGGGCGTTGCTGGCGGGCGCGGTCGCCGTGGCGGTGTCGGGCCGCTTCACCCTCGCCGGTTCCGGCTGGCTCGCCGAGCCGTTGCTGCAGGCGCCCCGGTTCACCTGGCCCGCGCTGCTGGAACTGGTCGTGCCGCTGGCCGTGACGGTCCTGGTGGTGCAGAACGGCCAGGGCGTCGCCGTCCTGAAACAGGCCGGGCACGAGCCGCCCACCAACGTCGTGACCGTCCTGTGTGGACTTTGGTCGCTGCCCGCCGCGGCGGTGGGCGCGGTGTCGACGTGCCTGACCGGGCCGACGAACGCACTGCTGGTCGCCTCGGGCGAGCGGGACCGCCAGTACACGGCGGCCCTCGTGTGCGGGGCGGGAGCGGTGGTGACCGGCCTGTTCGCGCCGGCCTTCGTGCGCCTGATGCTGGCGACGCCGCCCGCGTTCATCGCGGTCCTGGGCGGGCTGGCGATGCTGCGGGCGCTGCAGAGCGCGTTCGTCACGGCCTTCCGCACCCGCTTCACGCTCGGCGCGCTGGTGGCGTTCCTGGTGACCGTGTCCGGCGTGCAGCCGTTGAACATCAGCTCCGCGTTCTGGGGCCTGGTCGCCGGGCTGGCGGTGTCGTTCCTGCTGGAGCGCGGCGACTTCCGCTCATGACCGCCGCCGGGCGGCCAGCTCCGCGCGCGAGCGGATGCCGAGCTTGGCGTAGATCCGGGTCAGGTGGTACTGCACCGTCTTGGTGGACAGGAACAACTCGGCCGCGACCTCCCGGTTGGACAGTCCGCTCGCGACCAGCTGGGACACCGCCTCCTCCTGCGGGGTCAGCTCGTCGAACCCGCGGCCGCGCGGCACGTGCACGCCACCGGCCTTCAGCTCGCGGTCGCAGCGGGCCACGTACGTCGAGGCGCCCAGCGCGGTGAACGCGTCCCGCGCGGAGCTGATCACCGCGTCGGCCTCGCGGCGCTTGCCGGCCCGGCGCAGGATCTGCCCGTAGGCGAAGTTCACCCGCGCCAGGTCGTAGCGCAACGGCAGGTCCTCCAGCAGTTCCAGCGCCTCGTCGAACGCCGCGCGGGCCCCGTCGACGTCGCCCTGCGTGCCGAGCAGCCGTCCCCGCGCCGCAGCGAGCCGGGCGCGGGCCGAGACGCGCCCGCGTTCCGCGGCGAGGCGTTCGTGTGGCGCCAGGAACGCGTCCGCGTCCGCGGTCTTGCCCTCCAGCACCAGCGCGTGCGCGTACATGTCCGCCCACGGCCACAACCCCGGTTCGTCGATGCTGCCGCCCGCCCACGGCATCGTCAGCGGCCGCAACGCCCGCAGCACCCCGGCCGCGTCCGCGCGCGCCTCCGCGACGTGCGCCCGCGCCAGGCACGAGGGCACCCGCATGATCTCGTAGTCCTGCGGCCCGGCGTCGGCGCGGCGCAACGCCTCCTCGGCGCGTTCCCAATCGCCCCGCAGCGCGTGCACCGCCACCGCCGTCCACGCCAGCAGCGGCCCGGCCAGCACGATCCCGGAGCGGTCCAGCAACGGCTCCGCCTCCGCGACCGTGCGCAGCGCGTCGTCCCACTCCCCCGTCAGGAACTGCGCCCGCGCCAGCCAGCCGCGCGCCCACAACGAAATCCGGGTCGAACCGCCGAGGAACGTCGTGGGCACCGAGATCTCCAGGTCCACCCGCGCCTCGTCGATCGCGTCGACCATCAGGTTCAGCCAGCCCCGGCCCATCTGGATGCGCTGCGCCTGCGCGCCGTGCTGCACCCGTTCGGCCAGCTCCGCGTACCCGGCGAGCGCCTCGTCCGGCCGCCCGCTGCCGGCCAGGCCCAGCCCGCGGATCGCCGCCGCCTCCACTGCCGCCGGGGCGTCGGCGGGCACCAGCGAGATCGCCCGGTCCGCCCACCGCACCAGGTCCTCGGCGCGGCACCGCGACAGCGAATGCAGCACGTAGCGCTGGCAGATCAGCGCCGCGACGTCCGGCTCCCGTCCGGTGTTGACCAGGTTCCATGCCCGGCCCAGCCGGGTTTCCGCCTCGGCGGCGCGGCCACGCACGATCGCCAGGTAGCCCAGGACGGCGTTGCGCAGCGGTGTTTCCCGGAGGCTCTCCACCTCCGGCACCAGCGCCGCGGCGGCGAAGGCGTCCCCGGCGCCGATCAGCGCGTCCACCGCGCGGGTGAGGCGGCTTTCCCGCTTCAGCCGGTCGTCGGTGAGGCGGCTGGCGTCGGACAGCAGCGAGGCCGCCACGCCCCACGCGCCCTCGGCGGCCCGTTCCGCGGCCAGCTCGTCGAGCCGGTCGGCGACGGCCGCGTCCGGCACCGGGGACGCGGCGACCAGCAGGTGCATGCGGCGGACCGGGTCCTCGATGAGGTCCGCGGCCCGGCGGTGGGCGTCCGCGGCGGCGGCCGGGCCCATCGCGGCGAGCACCGCTGCCCGCACCATCGGGTCCGGCGGCCCGGCTTCGGTGAGGCCGTGCGGGGCGAACTCGGCCAGCCCCGCGGCGCAGGCCTCGTCGAGCAGGGGCAGCACGTCGCCGTCGACCCCGGCCAGCGACGCCGCGTCCCGCACCGCGGTGCCCGGTCCGAGGACCGCGACGGCCTCGACGAGCCGGCGCGCCTCGGGCGAGCAGGACGCCAGACCCTCGCGCACGCGCGCGGCGACGGCGGCGGGCGCGGGCAGGTCCGGGTCGAACCGCGCCCACGTCGACCGCGGCACCTCGGCGAGCAACTGCACGACGTGGCGCGGGATGCCGCCGGTGTGCCGCCAGAGCCGCTCGGCCATCGACGGGTGCAGCAGAATTCCGTGCGCGGCGGCCAGTTCGCCGGTCTCCGGCGCGGTGAGCGGTTCCAGGCGCACCGTCGTGGTGGCGGCCCGGTGCAGCAGTTCGAGCGCCGCCGCGGGCACCCGGTGGTCGCCGCTCACGCAGGTGGCGACGACGAGCGGCCGGGCGTCGCGGTCGTGCCGGACCGTGGAAACCAGTGTGCGCAACGACTCCAGGTCCGCCCACTGCGCATCGTCCACAATCACCACACCGTCGGCACCGCCGAGCTGGGCGAGCACGCCACCGGCGCGGCCGGTCTCCCACGGCGCCCCGGCCGCGCGCCGCACGCCGTCGCAGCGGGCGGCGAACTCGTCGGCCAGCGCCGTCCTCCCCACCCCGGCCGGGCCGGTGACCAGCACGAACGCCGGCGCCGCCACGCTCTCCAGTGCGGCGAGCGCGGCGGCGCGGGCGATCAGCTGCGGGCGACGGTGGACCACATGGTCACTCTAGGCGGGCTCCGGCGCGACGGCGGCCACCGGAACCTCGGCGTGCTGTGCTCGCGGCACCAGCGCGGTGACCAGCGCCGCGGCGAGCGCCACCCCGGCGAAGATGTAGAACGCCGTGGTCCCGCCGAGCCCGGCGCCGACCAGCAGGCCGCCGATCACCGGGCCCACGATCCCGCCGAGCCGTCCGAAGCCGGCGCACCACGCCACGCCCGCGGCCCGCGCCCGCGTCGGGTAGTAGTTGGACACCAGCCCGTAGATCAGCACCTGGGTGCCGATGGTGCCGACCCCGGCCACGGCGACCGCGAGCAGCAGCGCGCCCAGCGGCAGGTCCAGCGGCAGCAGCGCGAGCGTGAGTGCGGCGAGCACGAACGTGGTGACCACGACCCGCTTCGCGCCGGCCCGGTCCGCCCACAGCGAGGCGAGCATGCCGCCGATGATCGCGCCGAGGTTGAGGACCAGCAGGAAGGTCAGCGAGTAGCTCTTGCCGTACCCGTTGTCCGCCATGATCTTCGGCAGCCACGTGTTGAGCCCGTAGGTCAGCAGCAGCCCGGCGAAGCTCATCAGCCCGAGCAGCGCGGTCGGCCAGGCCAGCGCGCGGGTCGCCAGCGCCGGGAATCCCACGCGGTCGGTCACCGGCGGCTCGGCGACCAGCGGCACCCCGGTCCGCTCCGACACCGCCCGTGCCTCGGCCACCCGGCCGCGGGCGGCGAGCCACTTCGCCGACTCCGGCAGCTTGACGACAGCCAGCGGCAGGACCAGCACGATCGGCAGCGCGCCGACCCAGAACAGCCCGCGCCAGCCGACGGCGTCGGCCAGCACGATCGCCAGCAGCGACGCGAGCACACCACCGGCGGGGACTCCGCTGTAGACGATCGCGTTGAGCCGGTTGCGCCGCCCGGCGGGCGCGAATTCGGCCACCAGCGCGCCCACCGTCGCCACGAGCGCGCCCACGCCGATGCCGGTGAAGAACCGGCCGAAGCCGAACGCGGTGACGTTCTGGGTGAGGGCGGTCAGCCCCATGCCGATCGAGAACCAGGCCAGGTTGACCAGCATGATCTTGCGGCGGCCGATCCAGTCGCCGAGGCTGCCCGCGGCCAGCGCCCCGACGAGCACGCCGATCAGGGCGTAGCTGCCCAGCGCCCCGGCCTGGCCCGCGCTGATGTGGCCGAGTTGCGTGGGATCGGCGAGCAGGGTGGGCAGGACGGTGCCGTAGACGACCAGGTCGTACCCGTCGAAGACGAGGGCGATCGTCGACAGGGCGACCACCCAGGACACGGTGCGCCGGCGCTTCGTTGCGACGGTGTCGGACATGATGGCTCCCGGTGTGGGGTGGGGAGGGCAACGGCGGCCCCGGGCGGGGCGGCCGGGTTCAGCCGAGGTCGCCCCCGGCCACCGGCAGGACGGTGCCGGTGATGTAGGAGGCCTCGTCGGAGGCCAGGAACGTGATCGCGGCGGCCTGCTCGTCGAGCGTGCCGTATCGCTTCATCAGCGAGGAGTTCACGGTCTGGTCGATGTGCGCCTGGAACCAGGCGCGCTCCTGCTCGGTTTCCAGCGCCGATCCGCCGCGGCTGATGCGGCGGGGCGGTGCCTCGGTGCCGCCGGGCGCGGTCGCGACAACCCGGATCCCGGCGTCGGCGTACTCCAGCGCGAGCGAGGCCGTGATGGCGTTGATGCCGCCCTTGGCCGCCGAGTACGGGATGCGGTGGATGCCGCGGGTGGCGGCCGAGGAGACGTTGACGATCACGCCCTGACCCCGCGCGGCCATCGACGGCAGCGCGGCCCGGCACGAGTACAGGGTGGTCATCAGCGACCGGCGGATCTCGGCGTCGATCTGGTCCGGGGTGAACTCGGTGAACGGCTTGAACCAGATCGCACCGCCGACGTTGTTGACCAGCGCGTCGATGCGCCCGTACCGGGCCAGCGCGGCCTCGACCACCGCCTGCGCGCCCGCCCAGGTCTCCAGGTCGGCCAGCACCGGCAGCGCCTCGCCCGTCAGCTCGTCCGCCACGTCCTTCACCAGGTCGGCGCGGTCGGCGAGGACGACCGTGCCGCCCTCCGCGCTGATCCGCCGCGCCACCCGCTCCCCGATGCCCTGCGCGGCGCCGGTGACCACGACGACCTTGCCGTCGAACCGGCCGGGGCTGACGAACCGCGGCCGCCGCGCGGCCTTCTTGTCGTCCATCGCACGGCGCATGGTGGTCTTCGAGCGTTCGGCGTGCTCGGCGACCAGGCGGCGCGCGGCAGTCCGGTCCCCCGCCTCGAACGCGGCCACGATGTCCAGGTGATCCTGCGTGCAACGGGGGTGGCACCAGGTGGCGTCGCGCAGGGTTTCGGTCATGTGCCCCTTGACGCCGAGCGCGTGGTAGGCCTGCAGGAGGTGCTCGTTGCCGGTCAGGGTGAACAGGTAGTCGTGGAAGGCCGCGTTGGTTTCGGTGTAGGCGGCGGCGTCGAGGAACCGGTCACCGTCCACATAGGGCACAGTGGCCTCGGCGAGCAGGCGGTACCCGGCGAGCTGCTGCGAGGACAGGCGGCCGATCGTGATCTCCACCGCGCCCAGCTCCAGGGCCTGGCGGGCCTCGAACACGGCGTCCGACTCGTGCACCGACGGGTGCTCCTCGCCGATCTCGTACCGCCCGGGTTCGGTGAGCGGGGCGATTTCGGCCTGCGGCAGCATCTCCTGCCCGGCGATGGCGCGGGAGGCCGTTGGCCGCACTGGCTCACCGGGGTCGAGCGTGCCACCGGTGCCGCCGGGCCAGATGACCTGCCCGGCGATTGCCCGCCGGGCCTGGCCTTCGTCGGGGATCGCGCCGCCGCGCAGCGGCGCGAGCTCCGCGGGCGGGAAGATCGCCTGCCCGGCGACGGTCCGGCTCGCCCCCGCGCGCTCCGGCGAAGGGGACGCGGATACCGGAACGGCGGGGGCTTCCGGCGCCGGGGGCGCCGGGGTCTGGACGGCGGCGGGGCGAGGCGGGGCGGTGGCCGCAGTCACGGCAGCGGCCGGTGCGGCGCCCGCCACGTCGGCACCACCCACCGGGGCGGCCGTCGTCTCCCCCGCGGGGGCGGAGAGCGCGAACTTCTCGTAGTAGAAGCCCGTCGGCTGCACACCGGCGTCGGTGAAGTGCTTGCGCACCGCCTCGACCATCGGCGGCGGGCCGCACAGGTACACGGCGACGTCGCCGCCGTGCAGGTGCTCGTCGCGGATCAAGCTGGTCACATAACCCTTGTTCGGGGCGCTGGAGTCCGGGTCGGCGACGCAGTAGTCCCACGTCAGCCCCTCCACCTCGGCGGCCAGCGAGGCGAGCGTGTCCAGCTCGACCAGGTCGTCGTCGGTGCTGACGCCGTACACCAGGTGCGCCGGCCGCGACGACCCGCAGGCCCGCATCGCCCGCAGGATCGACAGGATCGGCGCCAGCCCGGTGCCGCCGGCCAGCAACAGCACCGGACGGCCGGTCTCGCGCAAGAAGAAGCTGCCGTTCGGGCCGGTGAAGCGCAGCTCGTCGCCGGGTGCGGCCCGCTCGGTCAGGTAGTCCGACATGAGGCCGCCCGGCGTGAGCTTCACCAGGAACGTCAGCTCCTTGTCGTCCGGCGCGTTGCTGAACGAGTACGAGCGCGTCTGGCCCGTGCCGGGGACCTCGATGTTGACGTACTGGCCGGGCAGGAACGCGAGCTTGTCGCGGTCCGGCGTCTCCAGCGTGAGCGCGACCGTGGTGGGCGACAACCGATCCAGCGCGGTCAGCGTCGCCGGATAGGTCGCCGCCTGGGTTTTCGCGACCGCTGACGTGCTGGCGATCTGCAGCACCAGGTCGGAGCGCGGCTTCATGCTGCACGGCAGCACATAACCCCGGGACGCCTCGTCCGGGGACAACGCGTCGTCGATGTAGGTGCCGCCGTCGTAGTCGCCGGACTCGCAGAACGCCTTGCACGTCCCGCACGCCCCGTCGCGGCAGTCCAGCGGGATGTTGATGCGCTGCCGGTAGGACGCGTCGGCGACGGTTTGGTCCGGCTCGCACTTGATGAAGCGGGTGACACCGTCCTCGAAGGACAGTGCGACCTGGAAAGCCATGACGCCTCCCTCAGATGTGGTAGACGTCGACGACGTGGTGGATGTAGTCGTTCTTGAGGATCACCGTCTTGCGGCGGATCAGGGGTGACTCGCCGGAGAAGTCGATCGTGTAGAACGACGTGCCGTAGTACGGGTCGACGGTCTTGTAGCGGAAGTACATGGTGTGCCAGTTGAACCGCACGTCCACGATGTCGCCGCGGCGCTCGATCAGCTCCACGTTCGTGATGTTGTGGCTGGTGCGTGGCTCCGGGATCGACGTGGCGCTGGAGCGCTCGGTGCGGATCCGGAACACCCGGTCCTCCAGCCCGCCCTTGTTCGGGTAGTAGATGAGCGAGATCTGGCTCTGCGGGTCCTCGGTCAGCAGGTCGTCGTCGCCCCACGAGGGCATCCAGAACACCACGTCGTCGGCGTAGCAGTCGAGCCACTTCTCGAACTCGCGGTCGTCGAGGTAGCGCGCCTCGCGGTAGAGGAACTGCTCGATGTCGGTCTGCGTGATGGTCTTGGTCGCGCTGGTCATTCCGCCGCTCCGATCGCCTTGCGGAGGGTGTCCCGCCAGTAGCCGTGCTGCACCGGGTACAGGCCCTCGTCCTCGTTCTTCTGCCCCGCCGAGATGACGCCCTTCATGTCCAGCGCCAGCGCGACCTCGTCCGGGCCGGTGAGCCAGTGCTCGGCGCCGCGGCTCATGTCGTTCCACGGCGCCGCGGTGGCGCGGAAGGTGAGCTGACAGGAGCGGAACTCCTCCAGGTCGTCCGGGGTGGCCATGCCGGAGGCGTTGAAGAAGTCCTCGTACTGCCGGATCCGCCAGGCGCGGGCCTGCGCGCTCTCCCCCTTCGGCGCGATGCAGTAGATCGTCACCTCGGTCTTGTCCGGCGCGATCGGCCGGAAGTGCCGGATCTGGGTGGAGAACTGGTCCATCAGGTACACGTTGGGGTACAGGCACAGGTTGCGCGACCCCTTGACCATGAACTCGCCCTTGGCGTCGCCGAACTGCTCCTTCAGCTCGTCCATCCGGTTCCACAGTGGACGGTCCTGCGGGTTGGCCGCCCACGTCCACAGGCACAGGTGCCCGTGCGGGAACGACCAGTAGCCGCCGCCGGACTTGCCCCAGCTGCCCGCGTCGAGGGTCTTGGTGTCGTTCTTGGACTCGCCGGTGTTGCGCCGGGCGGTGGTGGCCGCGTAGTTCCAGTGCGTCGCGGTGACGTGGTAACCGTCCGCGCCGTTTTCGGCCTGCACCTTCCAGTTGCCGTCGTAGGTGTAGGTGGACGAGCCGCGCAGCACCTCCAGCCCCTCCGGGGACTGGTCCACCAGCATGTCGATGATCTTCGTGGTGTCGCCGAGGTGCTCCTCCAGCGGCAGCACGTCGGCGTTGAGGCTGCCGAACAGGAACCCGCGGTAGCTGTCGAACCGGGCGACGCGGGTCATGTCGTGCGAGCCGCCGGTGTTGAACGAGGGCGGGTAGCCGGCGCCGTCGGGGTCCTTGACCTTGAGCAGCTTGCCGTCGTTGCGGAAGGTCCAGCCGTGGAACGGGCAGGTCAGCGTCATCCGGTTGTCGGTCTTGCGGCGGCAGACCATCGCGCCCCGGTGCGCGCACGCGTTGATCAGGCAGTGCAGCTCGCCGCCGGAGTCGCGGGTGATCACCACCGGCTGGCGTCCGATGTAGGTGGTGAAGTAGTCGCCCGGGTCCGGGATCTGGCTCTCGTGCGCCAGGTAGATCCAGTTGCCCTCGAAGATGTGCTTCATCTCGAGTTCGAAGATCTCCTCGTCGGTGAAGATCCGGCGGTTCGCCCGGTAGATCCCGGCGTCGCGGTCCTCCACGACGGCGTCGGCGAGCACCTCCGACACGTGGTCCAGGGTCTCGGTCATGGAAACCTCCAACGGCCTCAGCGGCACTGCTCGGCTTCGGTGTTCCCCCGACCATGACAAGCGGTGGCCCCAGTCACACCGGGCGATTACCTAGTCCTGACCCAGGGTGCTATTAATCGATGACATCGATCAATCGAGACTGAATCGCTCCTTGTCTTGACTCAATATCCGTACCTACGGTGAATGAATCCACGACGACGAGGAGCGGGAAGGAGGCCGGCGATGGAGCTGCGTCACCTGCGGTACTTCACCGCCGTGGCCGAAACCTGCCACTTCGGGAAGGCCGCCGAGCGCCTGCACATGGCGCAGCCGGCCCTGTCGCACGCGATCCGGCAGCTGGAGGCCGAACTGGGCGCGCCCCTGTTCACGCGCACGACCCGGCAGGTCCGGCTCACCCCGGCGGGTGAGTTCCTGCTGGGTGAGGCGCAGCGGGTGCTGGACACGGTCGAGGACAGCGTCCGCGGGGTGCGCCGCATCGCCGACGGCCGCCTCGGCCTGGTGCGGGTCGGGTTCACCGGCACCTCGGCCTTCTCGCACCTGCCGCGCATCGCCCGCGCGGTCAAGCGGGACCTGCCCGGCGTCGCCGTCGAGGTGCACGCCGACCTGCTCACGCCGGCCCAGTGCGACGGGCTGCGCAACGGCGACCTGGACCTGGCCGTGCTGCGCCCGCCCGCGCAGGGCGAGGACATCGACCTGCACACGCTGGAGGTCGAGCCGCTGATCCTCGCCGTGCCCGCCGACCACCGGCTCGCGGTCGAGCCCGTCGTGTCGGTGGCCGACCTGCGCACCGAGGGGTTCATCAGCTACGCCGCCAAGGACTCCGTGGTCAACGACGCCGTCATGCGCAGCTGCCAGGCCGCCGGCTTCAGCCCGCACCGCGAGCACGAAGCGGCCGGCACGGCGGTGCTGCTCGCGCTGGTGGCCGGCGGGCTCGGCATCGCGGTGCTGCCCGCGTCGGCCCGCGCGCTGCCGCTGGCCGGGGTCGTGTTCCGCGACCTCGCCGACGCCGGCACGGTCGAGCTCGCGCTCGCCTGGCGCCGCGACAACGACTCCCCGCTCGTCCGGTCGGTCCTCGAGGTGCTCGAGGCCGCACTCGCCCCCCAACGACACGAGGTCAGCCGATGAAGATCACGCGGGTGGAGGCGATCCCGTTCGCCATCCCGTACCGCAAACCGCTCAAGTTCGCCTCCGGCGAGGTGCACGTGGCCGAGCACGTGCTGGTGCGGGTGCACACCGACGACGGGGTCGTCGGCGTGGCGGAGGCGCCGCCGCGGCCGTTCACCTACGGCGAGACGCAGGCCGGGATCATCGCGGTGATCGAGAAGATCTTCGCGCCGCAGGTGGTCGGCCTGACCCTGCTCGAACGCGAGACGATGGCGTCCCGGCTGGCCCGCACCGTCGGCAACCCGGCCGCGAAGGCCGCCATCGACATGGCGGTGTGGGACGCGCTGGGCCGCACGCTGGACGTGCAGGTCACCGAGCTGCTCGGCGGCTACACCGACCGGATGCGCGTGTCGCACATGCTCGGGTTCGACGAGCCGGCCGCGATGGTCGCCGAGGCGCAGCGCATGCGCGACGAGCACGGCATCACCACGTTCAAGGTCAAGGTCGGGCGGCGCCCGGTCGCGCTGGACACCGCCGTCGTGCGGGCCCTGCGCGAGGGCATGGGCGACGACGTGGAGCTGTACGTCGACGGCAACCGGGGCTGGACCGCCTCGGAGTCGGCGATGGCGATGAAGGAGATGACCGACCTCGGCCTGCTGTTCGCCGAAGAGCTGTGCCCGGCCGACGACGTGCTGGGCCGCCGCTGGCTGGTGTCGCAGCTGGACGTGCCGTTCATCGCCGACGAGTCGGCCGTCACCCCGGCCGACGTGACCCGCGAGATCCTGGCCGGCTCGGCCACCGCGATCAGCATCAAGACCGCGCGGACCGGTTTCACCCACTCGCAGCGCGTGCACCACCTCGCCGAGGGGCTCGGGCTGGAAGTCGTGATGGGCAACCAGATCGACGGCCAGATCGGTTCCGCGTGCACTGTCGCGTTCGGAGCGTCCTACGCGCTCACGTCGCGGCGGGCCGGGGAGCTGTCCAACTTCCTCGACATGAGCGACGACCTGCTCACCGAACCGCTGGAGATCCACGACGGCGAGCTGCACATCCGTCCCGGCGCCGGGCTCGGCATCGAGATCGACCCGGCCAAGCTCGACCGCTACCGCCAGGACCGCTGAACTCCCCCGGATATCAAGGAATCAAGGAGGATCCCATGACCGCCACCCACCACGCTCCCGCGGCCGCCGAGTCCGGCGCCAGTGCCACCGCGCGGTTCAAGAGCGACAAGTTCGCCGCCGTCGCCGACACCCCGAAGGAGCGGGTGTCGCTGCTGGCCCGTGAGGTGCTCTCGGCCGTGCACGAGACCATCCGCAAGCACAAGGTCACCTACGACGAGTACAACGCGCTGAAGGCGTGGCTGATCCAGGTCGGCGAGGACGGCGAGTGGCCGCTGTTCCTGGACGTGTGGGTCGAGCACGTGGTCGAGGAGGTCGCCACCTCGCACCGCAAGGGCAACAAGGGCACCATCGAGGGCCCGTATTACGTGCCCGGCGCGCCGGAGCAGGGCTCGCGCGGGTCGGTGCCGATGCGTGAGGGCGAGGGCGGCACGCCGCTGGTGTGGACGGGCCGCGTGACCTCCGTTGACGGCAGCCCGCTGAAGGACGCGAAGGTCGAACTGTGGCACGCCGACGCCGACGGGCTGTACTCGCAGTTCGCGCCCGGCATCCCGGAGTGGAACCTGCGCGGCACCTTCTCGGTCGAGGAGGACGGCTCGTTCGAGATCCACACCGTGCGGCCCGCGCCGTACCAGATCCCGACCGACGGCGCGTGCGGCAAGCTGATCGCGGCGGCGGGCTGGCACGCGTGGCGCCCGGCGCACCTGCACGTCAAGGTGTCCGCCCCGGGCCACGAGCTGCTGACCGCGCAGCTGTACTTCCCCGGCGACGAGCACAACGACGACGACATCGCCTCGGCGGTCAAGCCGGAACTGGTCCTGGACCCGAAGCCGTCCGACGGCGGCGAGACGGTGACCTACGACTTCGTGCTCGACCCGGCTTGATTCTTACTGGAGGACTCACCCATGTTGTTCCACGTCCGGATGGATGTGCGGCTGCCGTCCGATATGGACCCGTCGGTGCGGACCGACATCGTGGCCCGGGAGAAGGCGTACAGCCAGAAGCTGCAACGGGAAGGGAAGTGGCCGCACCTGTGGCGCATCGTGGGTGAGTACTCGAACATCTCCATCTTCGACGTGGAGTCGAACGATGAACTGCACGAGTTGCTGTCGGGGTTGCCGTTGTTCCCGTACATGGACATTCGGGTGATGGCGTTGGCTACGCATCCGTCGAAGGTCCAGGACTGACCGTCACGCCCGGTGGGGCGCTCGTCAGCGCCCCACCACGTGTTCCGCCGCCGCGAGCACCGCTCCGTACTGCGTCGCCACCAGCTGCCGGATCGGGATCGTCCGGTACTCGCCGAGCAGCGCGTCTCCGGCGACCCACTCCGCGTGCCTCGCCGCGACCCGCTCCCTGGCCGCCCGCACCGCCGGCCGCGTGTTGCCCACCGCCAGCTCGCCGTCCAGGGCCCGCAACAGAATTCCGCCGTAGCGCAACCGGAAACTGTGCGTCGCCTCGGCGAGGGACGACACCTCGGCCACCGTGGCCGGCCGGTCGGCCTCCGGGGAGGTGCTGCGCGAACGCGCGCTGCGCGCTGCCGACGCCATCATCGTCGCGAAGGACCGGCTCGCCCGCCAGAACGGCGAGTCCTGCACCATCAGCGCCCCGGACACCGCCTCGATCGTGTCCGCCATCAGTGACGACAGGTCCGCCAGCGCCCGGGCGTGCGCGGCCAGCGCCGACGCGTACCCGGTGCCCGCCGGACCGTCGTCGTCCGCCGTGTCGGACGTCCAGTACGGCAGCTCCGTGACCAGCGTGAGCGCGCCGTACCGGCCGGCGTAGGACGCCGTGTTGTCGCCCGCCGAACTCGTCCACGGCTCGCCGAGCCCGGTCACGTAGTCGTAGGCCCGGCTGATCGACGTGCCCTGGAAGATCGCGTCGTCGAGCCGCGTGATGTAGGGCGCCTCCGGCTCGCCGCGGTCCAGCGGCAGCCCGACGTGCGCGGGCAGCGCCTGCAGCGCCCGGTGCAGCGGCGGTTCGGCGCGGTTGAGGTAGTAGTAGACGCCGCCCAGCTCGCTGTTGTGCAGCGAGCACACCAGGTCCGGCCGGTCGGAGTCGATGAGCCGCATCAGCGCCTGCGTCTCCGGCAGCGCCGCGTCGAAGTAGGCGTCCTTGTAGTCCAGCGGGAACGTCCACTCCACCTGGTCCGGCCCGGCAGGCCGGTAGAAGTGCCGCGCGTAGTGCTCCCGCGTGAACGGGCCGGCCAGCCAGCCCTCGTTGAGCCGCAGGCCGTCCGGGTCGATGCACGCGATGATCCGCCACCGGTGCCGCAGCCGCGCCCGCAGCCCTGGGTCGGCGCACAACCGCGCGGCCAGGTGCAGCGCGGTGAGCCCGCCGATCGGCTCGTTGGGGTGCGGCAGCCCGAACACCAGCGCCGTCGGATCACCGGGCTCGCCGTCGATCGTCAGGCACAGCAGCGGCTCGCCATGCCGGGAGGTGCCGACCCGCTGCAACGTCGTGATCTCCGGGTATCCCGCCGCCAGCGTGCGCAACCCGCGTTCCAGTTCGTCGACGCCCGCGAACGCCGGGTAGTCCCCTACGTCGTCGATCTCCTTGACCAGCCATTCCGGCAGCGCCACGGGCCCCCTCCTCGTCCGTCGTTCCGTGCTCGGTCCAGTTCACCCGAATGTGTCGCGGCGGGCGAGGGCCGACCAGGCGAAACGAGTGGAGCGTCACGTGGCACCGAGGTCGCCGGCCACCTGGTCCAGCTTCGCGCGGATGCGGGCGACCGCGTCCGCGCCGAGCGGGAGCCGCAACGGCGCGTCCGCGGCCCCGGCCACCGCGACGATCGCCGCCGCCGCGTCGCCCGGGTCGCCCGGCGGGTCACCATCGTCGTCGGTGTAGTCGGGTGCGGCGTACGCGTCGATCTTCTGCGCGACCTGGGCCGACGCGCCGCTGAAACCCGTGCCGAACACCCCCGGCTCGACGATGGTGACCCGCACCCCGAACGGCGCCAGCTCTTCGCGCAAAGCTTCGTGCAGCGCCTCGACGGCGAACTTGCTCGCCGCGTACACCCCGAACCCGGCGCCGGCCGAGAAGCCGCCCATCGAGCTGATCGCCAGCAGGTGCCCGCTCCGCTGGGCACGCATCACCGGCAGCACGGCGCGGGTCACCGCCAGCACCCCGAACACGTTGGTGTCGAACAGGGTTCGCGCTTCCGCCGGTGACGTCTCCTCCACCGCGCCGAACAACCCGCGGCCCGCGTTGTTCACCAGGACGTCGATCCGGCCGAACCGCTCGACGGCGCGCTCGGTCGCCGCGCGGGCCGCCTCCTCGTCGGTGACGTCCAGCGGCAGCACGAGCAACCGCTCCCCGGTGAGCCCGACGCGCTCCGGACGCCGTGCCGTGGCGACCACGGCGTCCCCCGCGGCGAGCGCCTGCCGGGCGATCGCGGTGCCGAAACCACCGGACGCGCCCGTGATCACCCAGGTCTTCATGGTGCCCCCAGAAAGTAGACTGAGTTGATTTCTCGCCTCAGTATACCTTTGGCTCTCCCCTGCTCGACGATGAGCTTGCTGGCCAGCTCGAGCGGGACAGGACGGTCCGGCGCCTATCGGGGGCCGATCCACGGTCCACAGGTCTTCCACACCTCGCCCGACTACGGCGGGGACACCGCCACGCCTTCGGACTGCGCGCCGGTCGCGTGCAGGACGCCGGTCGGGATGTCGACGACCGACATCGCGTTCGCGCCGGTGGCGGCCACGTAGAGGAAGGTGTGGTCCGGTGCCGCGGCCAGGCCTTCCGGCTGGTCGCCGACCGGGATGGTCGCCGTGACGTGCGTTCCCTGCAGCTGGGTGACGGTGTCCGAACCGCTGTTGGACACCTGGACGGTGCCGCCGGCGGTTGTGACGCCGATCGGCGCGTCGCCGACGGGCCGGTGTTCGCGACGTAGGCGACGCCGTCCGGGGTCACGGCGACGCCGGCGGGGTACCGGCCGACCGGGACGGTGCCGGTGACCATCACGACGGTCACGGCGTCGGCCCCGTTGGCGGTCACGAGCAGGGGTGAGCGCGTGATCACCGTGACCGTGTTGTCGCCGTAGTTGGCCAGGTTGCGCGAACCGGTGTTCGTGGCGAACACCTTGATCCGCGGCGGGTACGCCACCGCGCGCACGGCGCCGCCCACGCCGCACCTCGCCGGGAGTGGACGCGCGGGTGGTGGCGCCGCGCACCGAGCACGGCATCTGAGCGGCTGCGTCCCGGCCCGCCACCGAACCCACACCAAATCGGCTGCCACGACCCCGCCGGGCGCGCAACCAACCCCACCTAACCCCGCTCCGCCTCCGCGATGCGTCGCGCGGCGGCCGCCTGCTCGAACGGCGTGTCGCCGTGCGCACGGCGGTCCCCGAGGGTGGCGAACAGCTCCGCGACCGTCGCCGAGTCGTGGTGCGACGCGTGTTCGGCCAGGTCCGGCGCCACCGACCCGAGGATCTGCCGGAACCGGATCTCCGCGAGCGGGCCGAGCCGGTCGTAGATCTGCACGAACACCCGCTGCGCCCGCGCCCGGTCCCAGCCCGCCGGCAGCAGTTCGGCGGGCAGGTCCGGGTCGGTCTCCGGGAAGTGCCGCCAGTCCACGCGCAGCTCGGTCCGCATCCGCAGCGCCTGCTTCGGCCCGATGAGCCCGTCGTCGAGGCTCTGCAGCATCGGCTCGTACCGGTCGGCGAACTCGCGGTACTCCTTCGCCAGCGGCTCCAGGTCGAACGCGGCGACCGGGCTGACCGGCCCGCCCGGCACCTCGGTCGACCGCAGCACCGTCGCCGTCGTGATGCCCAGCTCGCGCAGCACCTCCAGGGCCTGTCCGCCCAGGTCGTGCGGCGACACCCACACCCCGTCGTACAGCGCGGCGAAGCGCAGGACCCGCAGCCGCGAGCGCAGGTTGTTGCGCAACGTCCGGTCCTGTTCGGGGACGGAGAACGCGACGACCGTCCAGCGGCCGTCCCACTTCGGGGCGGTCGAGCCGAACGTCAGCATGCGGTGCGTGCGCTCGACGATCACCTCCGACGTGCGCGGCGGGATCCCGTACGCGGTCGTCCGGCCCTGCCGGGACGCCGTGAGCAGCCCGCGCGCCGCCAGCCGCCGCATCGCCGCGCGGGCGCCGTCGGCCGTGACGTCGAAGTCCGCCAGCAGCCGGACCAGCGCGGTCGCCGGCACGTGCTCGTCCCGCCAGTACCAGAAGTCACCCAGCAGCGACGTGAGCAGCAGCTGCGGTTCGGCGCCGTTCTGCGGGCGGGGCAACGCGTCCCCCGGTTTCTTCGCGGTCACCGGCCCAGTCTCGCACAGGTCTTGAAATAGGCGACAGCTCGTGCGACGCTCGTCCTCAACTTCGACAGCAACCTTCTCCGATCGCCTGGCAAGGCCCAACGCAGGGAGAAACACGCCATGCGCCTCACCCTCCGCCGTCCCCTCGTCCTCGCGGTGGCCGCCGTCCTGGCCGTCACCGGCTGCGGCCAGGCCTCGTCCGGCTCGGGTCCCGGCCCGGGCGCCGCCACCGTGCCCGCCCTGCACGACGCCCTGCCGCAGCAGGTCAAGGACTCCGGCGTGATCAGATTCGCCGGGGACTCGCACCCGCCGTACCGGACCGTCGGCGCCGACGGCACCAGTGTCACCGGCATCGACAAGGATTTCCAGGACGCGCTCGGCCGGGTCCTCGGCGTCCGCACCCAGACCGTGGTGGTCAGCAACCTCCCGGCCGCACTGCAGGGCATGCTCAGCGGCCGCTACGAGGCCTTCAACGGCCCGGTCAAGGCCACCGCCGAACGCGAGCAGCAGTTCGACTCGATCACCTGGATGACCACCCGCACCTCCTACGTCGTGCCCGCGGGCTCCACCGCCGGCATCAAGACGGTGGACGACCTGTGCGGCAAGCGGGTCGCGGTGGTCAGCGCGAGCATCGTCGAGGAGCAGCTGAACAAGCTCTCCCAGTACTGCACCGGCGCCGGCCGCGCGCCCACCACCACGATCGGCCTGGCCGACACCAACGCGACGATGCTGGCCGCCCAGTCCGGCCGCGCGGACGCCGCCGGGATGACCCAGGCCGCGGCCATCGACGTCACCACCGCGCAGAAGGGCGCCTTCACCTACGTCACGCAGACCGAGGCGCAGGGCGCGACCGCCGACAACCTCGCGCTGCTCGTGCCCAAGACCAGCGGCCTCGGCCCGGTGCTGCGCGACGCGTTCCAGGCACTGTTCGACAGCGGTGAGTACCGCCAGATCATGCAGAAGTGGGGACTGACCGACGTGACGGTCGAGAAACCGCTGCTCAACGTCGCCACGTCCCGCTGACCACGGAGTCTCAATGATCGTGTCAAGCAGCTGTAGGGCTGATGGGCGGCGGTGAGTGGTGGAATTCGCGGCCGTCGCGCAGCAGTGCCCAGATGACGT